>JBARSG010000504.1:0-4062 GCA_049644625.1 Desulfobacterales bacterium
GGATTCAGGTGAAAAGCATGGCGCTCTGTTCGCCACCATCACCCGCCTGGACGGTGCTTTCGGATTTAAAGGCCGGGGCATGAACGCTCCGCTTCAGGGGGGTCTGGCCGGTCTTGCCAAGACCGCATCCCTTGAATGGGAAAACGTCTGCTGCCGTGCCATGGACATCGCGCCGGATTGGAAAGAGAACACCCAAATCGCAAAAGCGGTTGTGGCCGAACTGTTAAATTCCAATCTTAATAGCCCGGTTGAAGTGGGTCTGGATTCGGACTCGCGATGGTTATTAGCGCTAAACGCTTCACCGTATCCCAAGGGGGAAATAAACCTCGACCCGGGGGATGTTGTTGTGATTACCGGCGGCGCCCGGGGCGTGACCGCATCCGCAGCCTGTGCCCTTGCAGAACATGCAAAACCGACCTTGGTGCTTATGGGGCGATCTTCGGATCCCACTCCCGAGCCCGAGTGGCTTTCCGCAATCCACGATGAGGCGGTCATTAAAAAGGCAATCCTCGAAAATGAATTCGGGAACAGTAATATCACACCGGTTGAGCTGGAAAAAGCGTATAAAAAACATATGGCCAATCGGGAAATTATAAAAACTCTGGATACCATCAGAAATCTCGGCGCCCGGGTGCGCTATTTTTCGGCAGATGTTCGTGATTTTGATACGGTGACCTCGATTTTAAATGAAGTTCGATCCGTGTATGGTCCGGTCAAGGGGATTATTCATGGCGCCGGTACACTGGAAGATCGAACCATTATCGACAAGACCTTGGATCAGTTTGAAACGGTTTTCGACACCAAGGTCACGGGCCTTAACGTGCTCCTTGAAGCAACCCGGCAGGATCCTCTCAAATACCTGGTGCTTTTTTCATCCGTAACCGCCCGAATCGGGAACAACGGTCAGGCGGATTATGCCATGGCCAATGAGGTTTTAAACAAGATCGCACAGCAAGAATCCGTAACACGATCGGATTGCAAAGTCACCGCCATCAACTGGGGCCCCTGGGACGGAGGGATGGTATGTTCGGCGTTGAAACGAAAATTTGAAAAAAACGGTGTTGAACTGATTCCTTTGGATGCCGGAGCCCTGTGCATGATCTATGAGATGATGGGCAGCCCCGGCGTTCCGGTGGAAGTGGTTATCGGCGCCAATATCATTCCGGCAACAGAGCACGATGCCGCCGAAACCGTGTGCTCGACCTTAGATCACTCCCTGGATGTAAAGCAAAAAGAGATTCTCTCAATGACCGTTAAACGGGAAATCGATGTTCACACATACCCGATTCTGGACGCCCATATTCTGGACGGAAAACCGGTGGTTCCCTTCGCCCTGATCGCCGAATGGCTCGGCCACGGCGCTCTGCATGAAAATCCGGGCCTTTTGCTTCACGGTCTGGATGACATGCGTATTTTTCACGGCATCAAGCTTGATCAGAAAAAAAAGTTTATCCGCCTTATGGCCGGCAAAACCCGAAAAAAAGGGTCTGTTTTTGAGGTGACTGTCGAAATCAGGGACGGAATTAAAGATAATATGGAGATTATTCACTCAAGCGCCCGCGCTATTTTAACCGACAAGATAGAGGCGCCCCCCTATTTTGATAAATCCCAATACATGGGCATAAACGGTTATTCCAGAACCATAGACGAAATATACGAAAAAATCCTGTTTCACGGTGTTGAACTTCGGGGGATCAGGGAAATCATCGGATATTCCCCCCGGTCCGTGGCCGCACGAATTTCTTCAGCGCCTTCCCCCGCAAAATGGATGACCGATCCGTTAAGAAGCAGATGGATTGCGGATCCCCTGGTTCTGGATTGCGCGTGCCAGATGGCCATTATATGGTGCTTTGAAGAACGGAAAACCCTTTCTCTGCCCAGCTACAGCGCCAGTTACCGCCAGTATCGAGACACATTTCCGACCGACGGCGTTACCGCGGTCCTTGAAGTCAAAGAAGTGACCGATCATAAAATGACGGGAGATTTTACATTCCTGGACTCAGAGGATGTGGTTGTGGCCCGGTTAACCGGCTACGAAGCGGTAATGGATGCGTCATTATTCAAGGCATTTAAATCAAACTACGCCGCATAGGGTTCACGGTTTCTGAACCCTGATTCTCAAGGTATGATTAATATCCAACCCTCATTCCCTGCCCAGCAGAAGCCGAACCACCTTAAGAATCTGCTTCAATTTTTTCACATCTCGACAAAACATCAGATCTTCTGCCTTTGCGATTTTCTTGACCAGCCCTTTAAGTCTTTGTTCTCCGTTGTTTAGCTTCCGGGCTTCCGCCCGTACTCTTTCCTGCAGCGCTTTTATCTGCCCGACCCCTGATCCTAAATCCCTGTCCGCTGACACCTTTTTCTTAAATCCCAAAGACTCAAAATATTCCACCAGTTCCTCAAGCTCCGGGATGGACATCTCCGCCGAAGTTTTAACCCCCCAATATTTAAGCACGTCCCGATATTCGTCGTCCCGAAGCGCCAGCTTTTTCTTGGCAATATGCACCAGGGCCAGCAGTCCGTTCCGCCGCCTTTGAATCTTATTATTTGACGACTTTTTTTTATCCGCCGTCTTTGTGGCGGATCTGTTTCTATCATCGCCGTTCATAGCAATTCTTCTTAATTGTTCTTTTGCTTTTTTTTAGCAAAAACATAAGCCATGGTTTTCTTTGCTCTTCTTTTATATTAATACATTATCCAATAAATGAAACCCCTTAGAATTTTGCACACAAAAGACGGAAAAAAGGTTATCTTTAATTTCATTTCCCTTCTGGTTTGAAATCGCAAATCCAGCATCCAGAAATTTCTTGACCGCTCGAGGGTAATTCTGTACGTATTTTAGAACTTCGGGGCTTCGCCCTGCCTGCCATTGCAAGCTCGCCCGCCAGCTGAGCAAGGCGAGGCGGCCTGGGGCACGAGCGGGCAGGCCCAATTGGAATGCTGGCCCCGGTGAAATAAAAAATAGTTTCACTGGGTAAAAATAATGGAGTAATGGAGTAATGGGTTTTGGAAAAATGGTTTCTTATTCTCGACCGAGGCGGGATTGGCCGATTCTGCTGATTTTATTTTCAAGCACTGATTATGGCTTGCCCTTGATAACTTTATGAAACCAATACGAATCGTTGGAATTGTAACCCTATTAATTTTGGGCGTCATGGTGACCGATACCTCCTCATTAGACAACACCATGGATGTGAGCCGCTATTTTTACAAAGGCGATGGCAAGCTGAACCTTGTCAACGCAAAAAACGGGCTATCATTCAATGGGAAATACCGGGAAAGCAAGGGCATCTATAATGAAAAAGCCCTCAAAGCCATTCATCGCCTGTTTGGTGCTCAAAATGACAAACCACTTTCGACCATATCCCTGCGGCTTATCGAGTTCCTGGACTTTTTAGAAGACCGTATTCATCCAGGGGTACAGATAACCATCGTCTCCGGATGGAGAAGTCCGAAATACAATACCAATCTTCGTAACAAGGGAAAACTCGCTGCAACGGCCAGTCTCCATCAATATGGCATGGCGGCAGACATAAAAATGCATGGAACGTCATCCAAGCGCATCTGGAATTATGTTAAAAAACTCGGGTTCGGCGGAACCGGCTACTATCATGGAGAACTTGTACATATTGATGTGGGGCCCGCGCGCTCATGGGATGAGAAAACATCCGGCGTGGGTACGGACATTTCAATACACAACAAACTCATTGGGCTGGTGACAGACTATGACATTTATCTGCCAGGTGAGATGATCGAATTAAGATTCATCCGCATGACGTCATTCCCCATGGGCGTGATACCTGAATTTGTTTTGGAAGGTGTCGGAAAGGATGGTCGCACAAAGCAAATTACCCGGTTCAGACCGTCATTTGCAACACCTGCCGGAAGCGACTGTCCACAGTTTTCCGATATCAGCCAGCTGATGGGAATTCATTGGCAATTGCCGAGGGATATCTCACCCGGCCGGTATAAAATCCGCGCCTCATTCTGTCAAAGCCTATGGGAAGATATGCCGCCTGAAATTTCAACCCCTGAATTTGCTATTATAAGACAATAACC
>JBARSG010000505.1:0-1840 GCA_049644625.1 Desulfobacterales bacterium
GAGTAAGCCTAATACAACCGGTCCATCCGCGACTGCCGAAGCGGTTCGGGTACTATTGCCCTGTTTTAACATTGCCATTTCTCCGACAAAATTTCCTTCAGACAATGTATCAATGGTCAGCAGGCCTCTGGAAGTCTGCTTTTTTATTTTGACCCTGCCTTCTAAGATAACGTAAACCCAGTCACCAATGCTGCCTTCTTTAATAATAACGGCTTTGTCCGAGAAGCTTTCCTCGCTCACAATATAACCGAGCACCTGTGAATTGACAGTCATGTGAAAACCTCTTTTACGGCATTAAAAAAAAACCCAACCTTTTTCGATCATCCGGGTCCATATGGGTAAAAACCGTTCCCAGGGAAATAGTGCCGTCTGTTTTCCCTTTTTTGAGCCAAATAATTTTTGCGGTCATATTCACTTTCTGATCTGGCAAAAAATATGTTTTGATGAAAAGTTCGTCCCCGGAAACAGGGGTATAATTTAATAAGCCTGATGTCTTAACGGTCATCCCCAAGCCTCCCTTGCTGATATCCCTAATTCGGCCTGAAAGTTTAAGATCCTCGGGGCTGTTTACCGGACGAAAAACGCATTCCAGACTGACTATTTTCCGGTAAAACTTACGCTTGTCTTCCTGCGGGTCGTACACCCCGTGAGTTTGTCCGTCCTTTAATTTTTCTTGTTTTACGCTCAACTCAACGACCATTTTGTTCATCCGGACAATAAGCTTTAACGCTTGGCCCGAGATGAGCCTAAGAATGTCAGGCATCTGCTTATAAGCATCCAAAAACATAGCAGGATGCCACGCTTCCAGACAACAGTCTTCAAGGGCCCTGGCCGATGCGGAACGTGTACTGGTGTTACCGGCAATAAAGGCCATTTCACCGACAATCATGCCGGGACCAAGGACGGCGACCCGGGTTTCCGTGCCGCCGGATTCGATAAAGATTCCGACTTTACCGCTAATAACCTCATATATTGAGATTCCGTAGTCACCCGCTTTGATGATCAAGTCGCCCTTGGAATAATCAAGTGTAACGACCGGCGGAATTTTCCCTTTGGTTTTATTCATCGATTTACCCGGGTTATGAGAGGTGATCCCACGTCAGGTCCTTCCGCCGGGGCAGAGCCCCTCTGGGGCGGCGCCTGAGTCAGGAGCGATACTATGTAACCGTTTTGACTCATATCGACCTAACATTATTTATTGACTATTGCTCGAAAAATCTTATAATGCCAGAAAAATCAAATTCCGTTTATTAACACACTTTTTACATTGACACTAAAGACTCATTACATTTATATGTTGTAATGTCAATTGAAGATCTTAAGCGTATCAAAATGCACTTTTATCATTTTTTATTTGCCCTCCCCTAAAGACTTGGGAGGTGAAAGGTGAAACATATGATTGAAATCAGAATACATGGTCGCGGCGGACAGGGAAACGTTGCAGCCGCGGAGCTTTTGTATATTGCTGCTTTTCAGGACGGCAAATTTGCCCAGGCTTTCCCTTCTTTTGGGGCGGAACGAATCGGTGCGCCTGTCCAGGCTTTTGTTAGAATTGATGACAAAAAGGTTCGCACACGGGAGGATGTGCTCCATCCGGATTATCTGATTGTCCAGGACTATCATTTGATCGAGATGGTGCCTGTTTTGGAGGGGCTGAAGCCCGATGGGTTAGTGTTGGTCAATTCTGATAAATCCCCCGAAGAATTGAACTTAAAGACCACGGCCACAGTGGAAACCATTCCCGCCACAGAAATCGCCATTGAAATCATCGGCCGGCCCATTCCCAATGCAATTATGATCGGAGCCTTTTGCTCTATTACCGGTCTGGTGAGCCTGGAAG
>JBARSG010000506.1:0-2387 GCA_049644625.1 Desulfobacterales bacterium
GCATTCGGGACATTTCCCACCTCGCAAATGATTTCGTATAAATGTTAAAATTGATATTAAAAGTATCCGGATATGGCAAAATTGGGTGTCAAAGTGAACAGATAAGGCAGGCTTTTCATTTTTTAAAAGAAAATTCCAAGGCTTTCCAAAGCTTTTTCCACCGTCCCCTGGTCGGTAATTAAATTCTCTACAGCGGCGTTGGAAAATACATAATAGGGTCCTTTACCTTCGAAACTCTCCTTAGTGATAACCACGTCAACCAAATGCTTGTTCAAGAATTCCGCAACCAAAATGCCTTTTCCGTGCTCTACTTGAGTAAAGGGATTTGCAATGATTTTTTGCTCAATTGCTTTTTTATCTTTTATTCTGACAGTGATAAGCCCGAAATCAGGGGCCTCTCCAAAGTGACGTGAGATGCGCTGCTGGTTGGCATATTCCAAAGGCACCGCATAAATGAAGTTTTCTTTTTTGCTTCCCGGGCCAGTTCCGGTGTTTCCTGAGCATCGAAACTAATGGCCAGTACCTGATAGTTTTCTCCGGGGGTCAGCGGCACATGGTTGATCGCGGAAGCCAGACTGGCCAGCATCATGCTGCAGGCCTGGGGGCAGTAAAAATAAACCGGCAGAATCAGAGACCAAGGGTCTTCATCCTACCGGGCATCAAGATCACCGGGATTATTTCAGTGTTGAAAACTCGCCGGTACTCATGTTGACCTTGAGCACGGCCTTGAACTGGTGTTTTGCTCTGAAGCTGTCGCGCCCGGCGCCATAGGCCAAAAGCACGGTATTATCCTTGTCTGTCCATATGGGACGATCCTTGGGACCTTCTGAATTCAAAGGAATGGAAAATGTAATCTCAGTAACGCCGTTCTCTTCTTTTCCGGCAATGTCCGCGATGTTCATTTGACCGCCCAATTTGGTGTCTTTTTCGTGTTGGCGCTCGGTGGTTCCGTAATGATCGGTTACTTTGACGTTACCCTCTTTCACATATCCGATGATAAAATTAGCGTCTTTCATCCGTGTGCTCGGATTAAAACCGATCCCCACCCATCCCTCTGTTTTTGCAGCCAGTCGAATGTGAATGGTTTCACCCACCAGTTTCCACTCGAACACAACATTTTCAACAGCAATCTTGTGATCGTATCCATTTAAAACTGCAAGGCACAAACCCGTACTCAAAATAACCCATAGAAAAATGATACTAATCCACAATTTGTTTTTCATTTTTTTCTCCCATCCTGCTATTCGTTAACGTTAAAAATGAGATATTGTACCCTGGCGTGTCATACTGCAAAGCATCCGATGCCGTTTCAATAGGTTTTGAAAAATATGAACCTTCTAATGTCAGCGCATCCGCTCTTCCTCAGCCTTATCCGTATTGAAGTTCTCCGCCGATGAATCCCAGACCCATGGAAATGGCAAAACAGATGACATAAAGGATCAATTTCTGTTTAATATCAACTTTCACATTCTTTCCATAAATAAAGGTGATAACCAGCATAGCAGTCAACATCAGTGCCAGGATGATTTTCGTCAAAATCAAACGATTCCATTCCGCCTCGAATTTATATTGCCAGTCCATGTAGCCCAGCATCATGGTGGGCAAAACAAAGATAATCGCCAGTGTATAGCAATAATGCGCTGCTTTGGCCAAGTCATCCTTTTTCATCACCACAGAACCGACAGCAAATAAAAACCCGCCGATGATCATTCCCATTGGAATATGGGTCATGGCGGGATGCAGCGGATGGCTGTAACCGACCTTTGCCAACGTCTGGTAAATGAACTCAATCATTGTTGTGTTCTTCTCTCAGATAATATGCATTAGTAATATCTTAACGGCATTAAAATTATTTTCTTTTGTATATTCGTATCATGAGCATTGAAGTTCATGGGCACAACAAAAATTCTAAATTCCAATTAGTTAATGAACATTTCTAACAAAAAAATCGATTTAAATATCATTATAAACATTGTTTGAAAAATTAGCAAGTCGGTTGGAAAGAGAAACACGCCGTCGTGGAGCGTTCTCCCTGTATTGGGATTCAAATGCGTTTGCCCTGCGGATAGAAAGATCGGATGACATAAAAAAAATATTGAAGTGACCACTGTGGGTCTGATAGGGATATGATGTGATGAACCCATCCAACGAAAAAATCGTTCTGATCATTGAAGATGACCCCAATACGTCATCCCTGATCGCGCTATACCTTGAGCGTGAAGGTTTCCGAGCCATGACCGCCAACGACGGTGAGCAAGGACTGTCCTTGGCAGAACAACATCCGCCGGATCTCGTCATCCTGGACCT
The DNA here is from genome assembly GCA_049644625.1 of Desulfobacterales bacterium. GTDB lineage: Bacteria > Desulfobacterota > Desulfobacteria > Desulfobacterales > UBA11574 > S5133MH16. The sequence goes on from JBARSG010000506.1 coordinate 2,308, forward strand.
GATGCTTCCAAAAATTGACGGGTGGGAGGTATGCCGGCGCCTTCAGCAACAATCACGAGTGCCTGTCATCATGCTTACGG
>JBARSG010000507.1:0-2612 GCA_049644625.1 Desulfobacterales bacterium
TCCGCCTTGCGCTTGGCATACACCTTTGCCACTTCTTCGGGCGAGGGAGGCGGCGTGACCGGCCAGGGTCTGATGTCAGGATGCATCATGTCGAGCGTGTCGGCCCTGCTGTTTATTTCAACATCTCTTTTTTCTGCCATATTGTACCTCCAAAAAGTAGTTAGTAATCCACTTAAGAGTCAATCCAGAGTCCTTTTCAGTTTCAGAGGAACGGTAAAGATTCCCCCGCACTGATTTTTATCACCTCCTTTCTGATCGAATTTCGGCTAAAGCCGGCAACCATGATAAAACGACCGTTTTAGCTGATTGATAGTTACAGTGCCGGCAGCCGAGCAAATACCTTTTCTAATTTCCTGATTGCCTTTCAATGGTCGTTTTTCTTTCCGCTTTATGCAGAAAGCATAACCGTCTGACATCACCTCCTTTAGGTGGTAAGTACGATAAAAAATATTAAACAGTGTGCTGAAAAAAAATGAACTAATTGAATTATGTATGAATTATATTCAGAGAATACAATCTTTGGGTTGAAATTTTGTCAAGAGTAAAAAATGAATTTTATTCAGAGTTCTCTATCTAAAACTGTTTAGAAATTTTGTCAAGTATAAAAAATGAATTTTATTCAGGATTCTCTATCTAAAACTGTTTAGAAATTTTGTCAAGAGTAAAAAATGAATTTGATTCAGAACCCAACTTTTAAAATTGTTTAGAAATTTTGTCAAGAGTAAAAAATGAATTTTATTCAAAAAAATTTTTTAATTTGGCCTTTAAGCCCGACACTCAAAGGTTAATAAACCTGAATCGTTGAAAATCTCGAATAGACAACGGAAGAGCGAACATAGATGTGCAAATGTTTTTTAAAAAAGTATAAGATCGCATAAAATACAACATATAGATTAGCGGATATTTAAGAATACATTATAAGCTATTATTTCCGTGAAAAAAGGAAAATTTAACTTAACATTTTTCCCGGTTTTGTGCAAAAGAAAATTGCTTTAAAAACCAATGTTTTTTTTGCCTTGCAATTTATTGCGGGATATCTTATAGGCAAATGTTCGGAAACTTTTCTGACAATACAATATAGAATATCGCCACCATGCATGAAAAATTTCGATTGGTTCCGATAATTTCTTTTGAAAGGAGGTGAGCGCTTTCAATACATTACCCCGGAACGTTTGTCCGAACGTCACCAGGGGTGGAATTTGGGCAAAACTCGACTTTAAAACAGGTTAAACTCATGTCTGCCGGCTCAGGCAGGGATATAAAACCGGTTGTTGAGTAATGGAAACGTGTTACAAAACAGACAACAATAAAATTAGGGAGGTTTATGCTATGGGAAAAATACCGGAAAATATGCTGCCACCAAAAGATATGTGGCCTGAATACATTGTACCAGAAGAGTTTGCAGATACTCCGGATGAATTGAATCTTGCCGATTTCTTGCTCGACCGTCATGTTCGCGAAGGAAGAGGGGACAATCCTGCGATCAAATTCATGGACCAGACCGTCACCTATGCTCAGCTCCAGGAAATGACAAACAAGTTCGGGAACAGTCTGATAAATGAAGGAGTTGAACCACAAGACCGTGTGGGTATTCGTCTGGTGAATTCGATTCAGGCCCTTGTCGCCGTATTTGCCATTGAGAAAATAGGGGCAATTCCAGTGCCCACATCTCCGCTGTGGTCCGGCGAAGAGGTGGCTTTTGTGGCCAATAATGCCGAAATGAAATTTTTTATTGTCAATGCCCCGCTCATGCCTCCGGTTGAGCAGGCCAAGCCGAACTTCGAATTTGGCACCAAGGTAATCGTTATCGGCGGAAATGCAGATGAAGTAAAGGCTGCCGGCAATATGGTCTATGAAGAGATGCTCGAAGCAGGTTCCGCCGATCTGGAAGCCACCATGCTCAAAGGTGATGACATCGGTATCATGCTGTATACCTCAGGCACCACCGGCATGCCCAAGGGATGTGTCCATTTTGTCCGGCCGATTGTTATAGAGACCAAAATGGTTAACAAACATGTTTACAAAATGAAGCCCGGTGATGTTCTGGGTGGCGCCGCACCGGTATCATTTGCCGCCGGCTTTGGCACCTTTACGCTGATGCCTTTTGAAGGGGGCGCAGCCATATCCCTTATTCCTAAATTTACGCCGCCTGACATGCTGGAACTGATTCATAAACACAAAATCACAATTCTCACCGGTCTGCCCACAGGCTACCGGGCTCTGATGAAGTTCCCCAAATTCAAGGATTTCGACACCAGCTCAGTTCGCCTTTACACCTCCGGTGGAGACGCTCTGGGCGCCGAGACCCTGAAGACCTGGCAGGAACTGACAGGTAAGCCGATCTGGGAGGGCCTGGGCGGCACCGAAATGCTCCACCTGGTCACATCAAACACAATGAACGATGCGCCCATGCCTGACTCCATCGGCAAAGCCATCCCCGGCGTAGAGGTGAGGGTGGTTGATCCGGAATGGAACGATTGCAAGCCGGATCAAGTCGGCAGCATGGTTCTTAAGGGACCCTCGGGAAGCCTGTACTGGAAACCATACGTGGATGACGAACGCCTTATCAAATCCCAGAAGAAAGGCGTTGTAGACGGCTGGAATCAGATGGG
>JBARSG010000508.1:0-2535 GCA_049644625.1 Desulfobacterales bacterium
CAAAGCAAGCAATTCCAGATCTTTTGCTTAGACATTAAGCAGTTACAGCATTTGAAGGGCAAGAAAAGTGTGCGAATTCATATAGAAATATATCTGATTGTGGGGTAAATCACATAAAAATTATGTAATGTTTTACATAGTTATACTATATTGTGGCATTGATTGATGTAAGGAATTGATGGAACGGAGGGATGCGGTGGATTCCAGATAACTTGCCAAAACAACAACCTGAAGTCAGTTCGTGCTGATTACATATATCTTAAAAACGAAAAGGGAAAACCTTGAATTAAGCACTTACGGGCTTTTAACCTTTGGAGGTTCTTCTTCCTTTTTTTTCTTCGGCTGAGTCGTTGCTTTTTTCAACCCTGCCTGGCGATTCTTCTCCCGTTGTTTCTTATGTTTCTTGCCCTTTGTGATTTTCTTTAACATTTTTTCTTACCTGGAATCAGGTGTTTACGGGCTTTTGCCTCTTTGCGTTTTTATGTTTCTTCTTAAGGCACTCCTTATCCTTCCGGGCTAAAGCACACATATTTGGATTGTGAAGCTCTCTACAATTTGAGTGATTAACAAGCGGACATTCAGAATATTTCTTGGACATAGATTTATGCTTTTAAGTTAAGTGGAAAGGTTGCCATTTTACCGGGAGGAGGCAATATTGCACTATTCTATAATCTCCATGATTGTTCGTTTCTTTACTTTGGCAGAAGCAGCATTTAATATGGTTCGTATGGCTTGAGCGGTTCGACCCTTCTTTCCGATTATCTTCCCCATATCTTCTTTAGCCACTTTAATCTCTAATACCGTGGTCTGTTTACCCTCTACTTCTGAAATAGTTACCTGTTCAGGATGGTCAACCAATGCCTGTACTATGTTTTTGATCAGATCTTTCAAAGCTATATCTCTCTGGTCAGCAGTTAAGAATTAAGAAGACCTATTAGATCAGGAACTCACTGGGAAATGATATTGTGCGCTTGAATTAAACTAACATATTGTGAAAAGGAATTGCAAATGTTTTGGTGTTGACCGATTAAGATTGAGTGCCCACACTTTCAATTGCTGTAAAGTGAAGATTTCTCACTGAGACCATAAAAAGTAACTTGCCAGTATCTATTTTCACTCACAAAGAGATACGATAATGATATCTCAAAAATTATTCCCTGCCCATTTCTGAAATATCTTACCAGTATCTGAATCGTTCACAGCAACAACTGAAATACAAATATCATATTTTTCTGGTGTGAGGTCAAGTAAATCCTATCTTTTACAATTATCAAATCATCTCTGTCCAGCGACATTTTAGAGTTTTAAAACTTTTTGAGTTTTTGGTAATCGATTGCCGAGGCATAATCGACCAAATCGGTTTCTTTGACCTTTCGTCCTTTTATAGTTACAAGGTATTGCTTCGCTACAACAATATTTATTTCTCCATCTTTTCTTGATGGCCTGTACTTAATGATAGCCTTTTGCCTCTTTATTTTTGTTAACTTTCCTCCATCAGCTGACGCGTAAGCTGGATTTGAGAACACCATAACCATTGATTGAAGGGCAGGAGAATCAGTAATTATTTCTATCGTAACGGAACTCTGGTCCTTGCGATACTCCCTTTTAGCTGAAATCATTCCACCAAGATATCCTGTACCGGCAGCCTTGGATTTTACATCCTCTGCCGACCATCCGGCTAATGGTTCGGGTAAGAAAGCTTCCAAGTTGCCACTTCGTTTTTGGCGTATAAGCTGGGAAGCATAGTCGAGGCTATTGGCAGCTTCAACGAAATCACCTTCTTTATAATATTCTATTGCTTCTTCAATAGAATCAGTAATCTCATCAGCCCAAACTGCTCCAGAGATGAAAATTGATGCGCCTATAAATGAAGCTATTAACCACCTTAAGGCAGTTTTACCTATTTTAAGCATCTCATCCTCCTTATCAATTTGTTGTAAGTTTAACATGAACAATTATTAGGATCTATTCAAGACATCTTGCCATAAAAACAAGATAAAGCCAATTCTTTCAGATTACATATACCATAAAAACAAAAAGGGCAAACCCCTTAAAAAGGATTCACCCTTATTGAAAAAACGATATCACACGGATTTTAAGGCTCTGATATTTACATTTTCATAGCAGTGATCTGTGAAAAGGCAGGAGCCCATTAACGGAACTCCTGCCTTGGTATACTGTTATTACTCTTTGACTACTTGCCCACTAATCGGAGCGGACGTAGCGAAGTCTTCTGTCGTTCACATACTCCATCATTATGTTCTCTACGGCTGTGTCTGCACCCATCATCAACTCCACATCCACGCTATTGTTACTATCGAGTGCAGACAGGTTCAAGCACCTTCTAAGCACTATGATGCGATTGTTGGCGAAGTTGATCTTTACAAAGGTCGTTAGTCGTAGAATTAGCGGGATTGGAAATATTTTGAAAATTTGAGCCTCTCTCTCCTGACCGGCCACGATCGCTGCTTACCGGCAACCGTTGATCCATTTTATTTACTTATTTACGGATGCCCCGTTTCCTTTGTAATTGTT
>JBARSG010000509.1:0-5798 GCA_049644625.1 Desulfobacterales bacterium
ATGTCCTGGGTTTTCCGTTTCGTAATACTTTGATCTTCACGGTTTCGCCAACACCGAAACCTGCTATCATACTGGTAATTTCCCTGGAAGCCCCAACTTCTATTCCATTAATGGACAAAATAATATCCTGGGGCTCTATTCCGGCTTTATCCGCAGGGTTGTCCGGAAAAACTTCCGTAACCAGAACGCCTTTTCTTGATTTTATTCCGTAATACTCTGCGACTTGCTTGCTGATGTCCTGGATACCCACTCCAAGCCAGCCCCGGATAACCTCTCCACTGCTTTTGAGCTGGTCGACAATGTTTTTGGCAAGATTTATCGGAATGGCAAATCCGATGCCGCTTCCACCGGCGATAATGGCAGTATTAATCCCAACAACCTTGCCCTGCATATTGATAAGGGGTCCCCCGCTGTTGCCGGGATTAATTGATGCATCGGTCTGTATAAAGTCATCATAGGGCCCTGATCCGATAACACGCCCTTTGGCGCTTACAATTCCTGCAGTAACGGTGTGCTCAAGGCCAAAGGGACTCCCGATTGCCACCACCCACTGACCAACTTTAAGCGCATCGGAATCTCCGAATAACAATACAGGGAGATCACGATCCGGCTTGATTTTTATCAGGGCCAGATCCGTGTTGGCATCCCGCCCGACAATTTCGGCGTCGAACTCTTTTTCATCTTTAAGTATGACTTCAATCTTGTCGGCGTTTTCGACCACATGGTTGTTGGTTACAATATAACCGTCCTTATCAATGATGAATCCCGATCCAAGGCTTCGCTGCTTAAAATCATGGGGTCGCTCTTCACCGAAAAAACGGTCAAAAAAATCATGAAAAGGGTCGTCCTCGCCAAAAGGACCTTTTTTGAAGTGACGGAATACTCGGCCTCCCCCTTTGATTGTTTTTATTGTCCTGATGTTAACTACCGCCGGACTGGCATTTTCGGCCAGCTCGTTGAAACTTTCCGGGTATGAGAGAATAGTGTCATTTTTTGTTTCAACACCTGAAGCCGGGTTAAAACTTGAAAGCGCAACTATTCCAACTGCCAGTAATACAATGAAGACAAGGTTTTTTTTTCTTGGAACATCTTTTTGGTTTGTAATAAATCTCATAGACAGACTCCTTTATATTTTTTTCTTAATTATGGATATGGGAAAAAGCAATTTTTATGCCATTATCTTCTCGCCACCAAGGCACCAAGACACTATGAAAGAATAATAAAATAAAATCCTTTGTGTCTTTGTGACTTGGTGGCAAACATTTCTTGGTTCCGGTTTAGGTTTTAACAGATAGTTAAATTTATCGTAAAAAAAGTCTCTTTTTAGTTTTTATTAAAATATCATATTTGTTTCGGCTAAAGCAATATTGGATATAAAATATCCGGTTTAGGTTGTTGTGGATAGAACGTATCCATTTTAGAGACCTTATAAGAGATTGTCAGAACGACCTATTTACGGAACTGAGCTAACCTTACCTTTATTGCATTTGCATGTGCATCCAGTCCTTCGATTTCTGCCAGGCGAATGATGTCTCCGGCTTCACGCTCAAAAGCTGCCCTGGAGTACCGGACCAGACTGGTCTTTTTAACAAAGTTGTCCACCGAAAGCGCTGACGAGAATTTTGCCGTACCTGCAGTTGGGAGTACATGATTGGGTCCGGCAATGTAGTCGCCCACCGGCTCGGGAGTGTAATCCCCTAAAAACACAGCTCCGGCATTACGTATTTGGCCGATAATCGCAAATGGATCTTTGATCTGCAGTTCAAGGTGCTCGGGTGCGATTCTGTTTGAGAGCTCAACCGCAGCATCAATATCAGGCACCACTATGATTGCTCCGAACCTGGCAATCGATTTTTCGGCAATCTCTTTGCGCTTAAGAACTTCAAGCTGCTCATATACGGCAAGAGCAACCGCTTTTGCCGTGTCTTTAGAATTCGTGACCAGAATTGCTGACGACAGTATATCATGTTCCGCCTGCGACAGGAGATCGGCTGCAACAAATGCAGGATTTGCGGTGCTGTCTGCAATAACCAGAATTTCACTCGGCCCTGCGATCATATCTATGCCTACGGTTCCTGACACGATTTTTTTGGCAATTGTAACATAAATATTGCCGGGCCCGACGATAATATCTACTTTTGGAATTGTCTCAGTACCGTAAGCAAGAGCGGCAATTGCCCATGCGCTTCCGACCTTGTAAACCGCATCAACCCCTACCTTTTTTGCGGCAGTCAGAAGATGGGGGTCTATTTTTCCGTTCCTGTTCGGCGGAGTTACCATGGCGATATGCTTTACCCCTGCGACTTTGGCCGGAATAACACCCATCAAGACTGAAGAGACAAGAGGTGTCTTTCCCCCCATTCCTCCCGGCACATAAACACCCGCGGTATCCACGGGATTTACCATCTGCCCCAGAAGAGTACCGGGCCTTTTTGTATTAATCCATGAGTTGACGAACTGCTGTTTATGGAAGGATTGTATTTGCTTGACCGCTCTGTTTAAAGCACGCACAAAGGACCGGTCTACTGTTTTTGTGGCCGAATCAATCTCCTGGCGTGTTGCCTTGATCGACGCTATGGTCAATCCCGGAGAATCAAACCGGTTTGTATATTTAATGAGCGCGTTATCCCGATTTTTCCTGACATCCTCAAGGATGCGCGTGACCGTAAGAATGTCTTTCTTCTTAAAGCCAAGACCTCTGTTTACAATTGACGTTATCCTTTTTTCAGCCGATTTTGATGGATAATTATAGATTTTCATAAAGGTTACCTTGCATTTAAAGATTCAGATATCGTGTATCATACTTCATTTGTTAGATCTATATTTTACGTTAAAACAGGGTCCTTTGTCAATACTGGCAATGTTCCAATAAGCTTCTATAAACTAATTTCAAATCGATAGCCTATCCTTTGAGTCTTTTTAAGTTTTTGTTTTTCCTAATATTATTCAACATATTGTAAAGACTGTCAAAAAGAGCAAAATTATTGTCAAATATTGTCAGAATACTAATAGTCTAACAATTAACGAATTTGAGCTAACTAACTGATATCTATACCATTACATATTTATTAAAATAAAATGTTAAAGCTTGCACAATTTTTGCTTTCAATAACAACATTAAGTCGTTAATGTATACAAGTCATTACCACCAGCTTAGCTGGCTGTAATGACCCAGGCACAAAGTCCATATAAATCACGTAAACACCCTGGAAACTCACAAGAATTTAAAGACGTTAACCAAGACAGCGAATAACTTTCAAATGCCAAAAACTATCAGAACAATACTGAGTAAAATTTATGTTTTCCGTTAAGAATCGATTACATATACTATTTGCTGCAATTTTTATCACCGCTTGTATTCTAATATTTTTCGTGTTTTCCTATCCTAAAACAAAAACCTTTTATCATCATGGAGAATTTGGGACCAAGGATTTGCTAACAAACTGGGCCTCTGTGCAAGTCTTTCTTTTAGGAGAAAATCCTTATGATTCAAATCAAATGCTACCATTCGTTCAGCGCTGGGGATATGCTGAGCGAACCCCTCCCGCAGCTTGGTTCCCTCCATGGGCTATTGTCTTGCTTTCTTTAGTCTATTTTCTCGATTTTCCTATAGTGGTGGTGATCTGGTTTGTAATAAATTTGGTAATTGTTTACCTGATTACACTTTTAATAGTAAGTGTGTACGCCAACAGAGAGATAAAATTTATTTATCTCGAAATCGCTGCAATAATTTTTTATCCTCTCTGGGCGTTGCTGCGCTGGGGACATATAGGTCTTCTACTACCGCTTGGACTTGCCGGGACAATTTGGGCATTTAAGAAAGGGGACGATAGACTTGCTGGTTTATTCATGGTGCTTCTTATGATGAAAGCACATGTCGTGTATCTTATACTTTTATATATAACACTATGGATAATCAACCAAAAACGATGGACAGCAATGATTTGGTTTGCAGGAGGACTCAGCTTTTTAATGTTTGTGGCTTTTATTTGGAACCATTCAATATTTGAGTGGTGGTTTTTGTCGTTTTATACAAAGGCAGGAAATTATCGGGCAGCTACACTTGTCGGTTGGATGAGAGGCTTATTGATAAACATTCAAGGTTATCCGGCTAAATGGCCAATGATCCTGGTGCCTTTCTGTGCAATTGCCTTGCTCTTGTATGGCTTTTACGTAAAGAGAGCCCTTAGGTCTATAGAAGAAATAATCCCTGTCGTTGCCTGTGTGTCAGTCCTAACGGCACCTTATGCTTGGATGCATGATTTTGTAATTATTCTTGTTACTCAAATTGCATTAATTTGCAGAACTTGCGGTGTTGGGAGTATTCAACGAGTTCGTGCTGAGGTCATCTCCGCAATCGTGGTACTTAATTTGATTACATTTATTTTGGGTAAAAATGTTTTCCATTCTTCGCATGAGTATTTTTGGTTTCCCGCAGTTCTTCTTTTGCTCTGGTTCAGAGGCAATCGTTTGCGGGAAAATCAATTGAATAATAATTGAATCGGTGGCAAAGGTATTGCCTAACCCATGCGTTAGTGGGCTTTTCAGGCCAGCCTATGCCCGACGTTGATAGCTGCCTTGAAACGGAAATGAAATTTATCATGATTTTTTATACTAAACATAAAAAAGAGATGAGTTTTTTGTTGACTTTAAATTCTCAACCGTTTGGAAAAGAACAAATTGCACGCTTTTGAAGAAAAATATTGTTATTTAAAAGCTCAATTTTTATTCATGCAAAGTATAATTTTTTTTAAGTGGCTTTCTACAACAAGATCCACGTTCGACTGAACAATTTTTAGAATCTGTTCTTTGGAATGGAGGGGACCGCAACCAATACCCGGACATTCCTTGGACATGCGTTTCCATTTTTTAAGAGAACGTAAATTTTCAAACCAGAAAGGGAATGTTTTGCACTGATAGGGACGAACCGGACAGATTGTGCACCCGTTTTCATAAAAAAAACACCGTCCATCTGCATGTTCTCTGATACTGTATCCTGTCTTTATCGGATAGAGATATTTTTCGATGAAAAAGGGAATCTTAAGAGAAAGGTATTCGGCGATACGCGTAAGTTCATCTTTCACAACATATATTATCCCCGGATCCCCGGTACAGCATGCCCCGCACCGCCGGCATTCAAAATGAATTTTTGAAATGGCTACAAGATTTTTCTCAACATCCATTTCAATATCAAAAGAAAATAGGACAATGGGCGGACGATTTGGAAAATATGGGGATGTCAAACGCAAAGCCAACATCCTCGAAGTGAGCGTATAAAGCGGGAAATCTCCACACAAAAGAAATCCGACCGTCAGAATCGTCTATTTCGTAAAAAGCGAAATAGGCGACCCGTTTAACGAAATCCAATCGACTTCGGAGAATTTCCATGTCCCAAAAAACACCGCAGGGCGTTTATGACGTGAAACAATACAGGGAACACACACGGGTGTTCCGGGACCGGGTCCATGCAGGAGATGTGCTGGCCCGTATGCTCCATCCTTTTCGGCAAGATGCGCACCTGGTTTTGGGAATTCCGGCGGGCGGGGTTCCGGTGGATGCCATGATGTCTGAAGTGGATGCCGTATTTTGCCCCAATATCCGCAGCGGATTGAGATATGCGGTTGCCGATGCCTATAAGAGGTGGTCGGATGTGGATGAATCCGAGGTGATGAAAATCCTCTTTGGTAATCAAAACCCACCTTAATTCCTTTTGATCCATTAAGGTCTTGTGCTGTTCAGCCCGACAAAGGCGCCACCGTTTCTCTGGCATAAAACGCGCATCAGGGTAGCAAATCGTT
>JBARSG010000510.1:0-2208 GCA_049644625.1 Desulfobacterales bacterium
TGCCATTGGTGCCAAGTGTGCAAATATCATATAAATTCAATCTATTAGGGGATATGAAGGGTGGATGTGAGGATTGCCTGGAGACCGGTTTGTGGAATTTAACCCAAACAGATTGTGGAAAATGACGCAAAAGTGGAAGATAGAGGGTTTAAGGTGCAGGACACGGGACGAATTGGGGGCATAAGGCGTAAGGATCCCCGGTGAAATCCTCCAGAAGCGGTCCGCAGAGGAAATTTCACCCCAATTAAATGGTCTCCGAATTTAATAGGGCAAGCGGGGCAGGCACGGCGCAAGAGTTACAAAAAAGCTTGCATACTTGATGATTATCTTATAAGGTACATGTAAAATTAAATATATACTTTAAAATTACATGTATACTCGAATACAATCTTTAAATCTGAGCTCTCAAGAAACCTGCTTTTTATGGGGCCCTCGGCAAACGGGAAAAAGCACGCTGTTAAAAATGCTTTTCCCCCAGGCAATGCGTTATGACTTATTGCTGTCCACGGAATATCAGCGGCTCTTAAGGTACCCGAGTGTGATCCGTGAAGAGTGTCGTGCGATAGGGCTCGATTCAAATTCTCAGCAAGATCCGATCATCATAGATGAAATACAAAAAATCCCGGCCCTTCTCGATGAAGTCCATTGGCTAATGGAAAATAAAGGGTTGCGGTTCATCCTGTGTGGATCTAGTGCTCGAAAATTAAAAGGAGGTCATGCCAACTTGTTAGGTGGCCGTGCCATTCGCTATGAACTGTATCCATTGGTTTATCCTGAGATCCCAGACTTTTTATTGATAAAAGCACTGAACTCAGGATTGATTCCTCGTCATTATGACAGTGTCAAACCCTTGCGATTAATTCAATCCTATGTTGGAGATTATCTTAAGGAAGAGATCGTGGCAGAAGCCTTGACGCGGAATATCCCGGCATTCACCCGATTTCTTGAAGTGGCGGCCCTGTCAAATGGAGAGATACTGAATTATACCAATATTGCCAGGGAATGCGGAGTTAGCAGCCCAACTGTCAGAGAGTATTTCCAGATCCTGGAAGATACCCTGATCGGACGCCAATTACCTGCCTTTCGAAAAAGGAAAAAACGGCGGCTGGTGACCAGTCCTAAATTTTACTTTTTTGATATAGCTCCGGTAATACACCTGACACGCCGGGGGCGGGTAGCGCCTGGATCTGAACTCTTTGGCCGGGCTTTCGAGCATTTTATCTGGATGGAAATCGTAGCTCACGCCAGTTATTCGGAATTATTTTACCCGATTGCTTATTGGCGGACGGCCTCTGGGATTGAAGTGGATTTTATCCTCGGAGATCATGAAATTGTGATTGAAGTTAAATCTACCGAAGCAGCCAATGCAACCCATTTAAAGGGACTTCGAAGATTTAAGGAGGAATATTCGATTCGACGAAGCATCCTGGTATCTTTGGATTTAAATCCACGTAAAACAGAGGATCAGATTGAAATACTTCCCTGGCAGATATTTTTGGAACGGCTTTGGGGCAGTGAAATTATCTGATTGTTGACCTTGCGCCTTAGGTTTACCCTATCGTTGCAAAAGTCGAGGATGCTGCAGGTCCAAAGCATCAAGGCTGCAGCTGTAGTCGTTTACCGCAAAGCCTTGATAACTCGGGAGATGCGGTATCATCGGCTTTCCCGGAGGGTAAAAAACACGGTGAAAAAAAACCTATCATTGGAAATAACCGGGCGTTATATCTTGATCAAAGCCTAAAAATCGCGTCAAAGCTTTTGTATAAGCTGTTTTACACAAACCTCACCGTGTTGTTTATGCAACTATAGGGTTTATTTTATTCCACCCGCACCTTGAATTTGACCTCGAAGGTTGGGATATCCCCTCCACTTGCGGCATTAAACGTGCCTTTGGGATTGATACGCAGGTGTGTTACATTGGTGTCGAGTCCATCTCCGTCAGGCACCGGAATATAGTTGTATGTTGTCCCCCCATCGTTGGAAAACGCCACATCATCGGTCAGATTATCGAGGCTGGTAAAGGTGTAATTCAGACCGCTGTCATCCGGAGGCGTGCCATCGGTAAAGAGAACCGGACCGGTAGCAGGTCCGGGGCCGTCGATGTCACCCACAAAGAGGGCGGTATTTGCCGGGATCGGGTCGGTGATGAAGACCGTGTCGGCATCGGTGGCGCCGTCACCCTGATTGGTGGCGGCGACGGTAAAGAGC
>JBARSG010000511.1:0-5748 GCA_049644625.1 Desulfobacterales bacterium
GATGAGTATCCTCTCCAGAGGCGGGGGGGCAAGGGTGTCATTACCATTAAGACAAGTAAGCGAAACGGACAGGTCGTGGCAATACTGTTGGTTGATGATGACGACGACCTGATGTTAATGGCCGACACCGGGAAACTGATACGAATGTCGGTGAGCCAAATTTCTGTGATCAGCCGTAACACCCAGGGGGTAAAGCTTATCGGGCTGTTACCCGAAGAAAAAGTTGCGGGTGTTGCACGGCTCGCGGAAAAGGAAGATCATTTATGAGTCTGTTGATTAATGGTCTTTTCGCACAATCTCTGCGTTATGCTCAATAAATAATCCTCGGAATATCAAATATATGCCTGTGGTTATTTTTTTTCGCATGCCTTGATCTTGAACGAAAATCCTCATTAATCAACAGACTCATTTATAGTTGAGGTGATTAGCCAGTGAAAAATCAAATAGATGTCAGTGCCGTAAAGATCGGTGTTGTGGGTGCTGGAGGCTGGGGTACGGCTCTTGCCGATCTTTTGGCTTTAAAAGGTTTTAAAGTTGATTTGTGGGTATTTGAAAAGGAAGTAAAAGAACAGATCCAGGAATACAGGGAAAACAAAGTTTTTCTCCCCGGTTTTCAACTTTCTGCAAACATTTTCCCTTCCAACGATATTTACGAAGTGGTATTAAAAAAAGATCTTGTACTGATTGTTGTTCCGTCTCATGTTATGAGGGAGACGGCTCAAAAAATTCGCGGACATATTTCACCCGGGACGATTATTGTGTCGGCTTCCAAAGGTATCGAGAACAAGACCCATTTGACCATGTCCGGTGTGCTCAAAGAGGCCCTCCCTGAAATTGCCGAAAACTGTTTTGCAGTTCTTTCAGGCCCGAGTTTTGCGCGGGAGGTAGCGAATAAATTTCCCACCGTTATCGCTGTGGGATCAAAAGACCAGAAAATAGCAGGCTATATTCAGCACCTGTTTGCAACCCCGTATTTCAGGGTTTATACAAACAATGACATGATCGGTCTTGAGCTGGGAGGCGCTGTAAAAAATGTTATTGCCATAGCCGCCGGGATCATGGATGGTCTCGGGCTGGGTTTAAATACAAGGGCGGCACTGATTACCAGGGGTCTGACAGAGATGCGCCGGCTGGGATTAAAGCTTGGCGCCGACCCGCGTACTTTTGCCGGGATTGCCGGTGTCGGGGACCTGGTGCTGACCTGCACCGGAAATATCAGCAGGAACCATACCGTGGGGAAAAAGATAGGGGGGGGCATGAAGCTAAAAGAGATCCTGTCTGAAATGCGAATGGTTGCGGAGGGTGTCAAAACAGCCAAGTCGGTTTATAACCTGTCACGCCGGCTTGGTGTTGAAATGCCGATTTCCCACGAAGTATACCATATTCTTTATAACGATGTTTCTCCCAAAGAGGCCGTACACAGGCTGATGACCCGCGACCTTAAACACGAACTCGACGTAAATTAAATCGGCTTATGAAAAAAGAAGCGATTTTCCATGGGCAGCCCGAAATGGAACGTGTCGGACCGCATAAGGGGAAAGGACACCGGGAGAGACTGAGGAAAAAATTTCTTACTTCAGGCCTGTCCGGCTTTCATGACTATGAAGTCATTGAATTGCTCCTGACCCTTGCCACTCCTCGAAAAGACTGCAAGGATGCTGCCAAGGCTTCACTGAAACGATTTAAAACGCTGCAGGGGGTGCTTGAAGCTTCACCGGCAGCGCTTTGTGAAGTGCCCGGGATTGGCCCTAAAAATCTGCTGGGGATCAAGCTTATAAAAGCGGTCGCAGATCGTTATCTTGAAAAACGGTTAATCCATAAAGACCCCTTGAACAACTCCAGGGAACTGTTTGATTATCTTTACCACGGCATAAGAGAGAAAAGTCGTGAGTGCTTCACTGTTCTTTTTCTTGATGCCAAAAACAGGGTTCTTGCCACGGAAATCCTTTTTGAAGGAACTTTGACTGCAAGTTCGGTTTACCCGAGAGAAGTAATACTTGCAGCCCTTAATCATCACGCCGCAGCTCTTATTTTTGCCCACAATCATCCTTCAGGCGATCCCGATCCGTCTCCGGAGGATATCTCCATCACACGCCAGTTAATTTTTGCATGCAGAGCAATCGGTATTACCGTTCACGAACATTTGATCATAGGAGATAACCGGTACTTCAGTTTTGCGGATCAAGGTTATATTGCACGGATGAATCGGGAATTTGATATACAAAATAAATAGGAGAAAAGCAATAATTGCTTGGCAATGCCCACCAGCAAACTGAAAAGACAATGGCCGATAAAGAGGCAAACAAAAAATTTCCCGCCTGCTTTGGCGAACTCGAAACTGTTTTTCCAAAAGGCAAGAACGGTTTACGAAATACTCCCGAGACCTGTCTGTTATGTCGTCACAAAACAGAGTGTTTAAGATCAGCCATTGATGGAGTCGGCGGACTCAAGGTACGAGAAGAATTTATCGACAGGGCATATACGTCCGGTACGATGGGTTTTCTGGAAAGATGGTCTAAAAAGAAAGATATAAAGCGCAGGTTAGAAAAGAAAATCAAAGGGGGGCGATAAGGGGGTGCGAAATCATGAAAACGATTAAAGATATAGATCTTTCAGGCAAAAGGGTCTTTTTCAGGGTAGATTTTAATGTTCCCATGGATGAGCATCGGAACATCACCGATGATTCCCGGATTCGTGCTGTTTTACCGACATTAGAATATGGACTGGACCATAATTCAAAGCTAATCATCGCTTCACACATGGGCAGGCCGAAAGGGAAGATGGTGCCTGAACTCAGCCTTTCTCCCGTCGCCAAGCGCTTGGGCAGATTACTTAAAAAAGAAGTTATAATGGCAAAAGACTGTATCGGTTCTGAGATAAAAGCGCTTGTAAATAAAATGAAAAGGGGCGATGTTGTGCTCCTCGAAAATTTAAGATTCCATCCCGAGGAGCAGAAAAATGATGATGCATTTGCAAAGGCACTGGCCGAGCTTTGTGAGGTTTATATAAATGATGCTTTTGCCGTATCTCACCGGGCTCATGCATCGGTTGTCGCCATAACAAAATATGCACCGGTATCCGGAGCCGGTTTTTTGCTTCAAAAGGAACTCAACTATTTTAAACGGGCAATGGCAGATCCGCAACGTCCCGTGGTTGCCATTGTAGGAGGGGCAAAGGTTTCGAGCAAACTCGGGGCGCTGGAGAATATTCTGCATCATGTTGACAAAATAATTATCGGCGGGGCCATGGCAAATACATTCCTTAAAAGTTCCGGCCACGATTTGGGAAAGTCGAAAATAGAAATTGATCTTATTGAATCTGCTGCATCTATAATGAAAAAAGCAGCTGAAAGCGGTATAAAGTTCTATCTTCCGGTAGATGCGGTGGTGGCAAGCCAATTTGATGCCAGAGCTGAAATCAAGATCGTCCCCATACAGGAGATCCCAAGTGAATGGATGATTATGGATATCGGTCCTGCCACATCCAGGCTCTATGACGAAATTTTATATGATGCCAAAACCATTATATGGAACGGCCCTATGGGTGTTTTTGAAATGGACGCATTCAGCCGGGGGACATTCGCCATGGCCAATAGTGTGGCCAATTCTTATGCACTCTCAATCGTTGGCGGTGGAGATACAGATGTTGCCGTACACGAGAGCGGCGAAACTGACAGAATAACATATATCTCAACAGGCGGAGGCGCTTTTCTTGCTCTTTTGGAGGGTAAGGTCCTACCGGCCGTGGCTGCGCTGAACACTTAAATTGAAGATTGAAGATTGTCGATTGCAAATTGCAAAAAGCCGGTAATAATAGTCAATCTTCAATAGTCAATAATCCATTGAATGACTGTGTTATGACCTTTAAGCCTTTTTCGGGCAAATATAGAATTCTGTTTGTTGTCGTTGTCTGCATCCTTGTTGTGCTGGGATATTTGTACCGCATACCTCTGTGGGAAAACGTCACCTATTTCTATGATATTTTTACGGATAGAGAGCAAGTCAAAGCTTTTATCACATCCTTCGGCACGGGTGCGCCGGTTGTTTTTATAATCATTCAGATTCTCCAGGTTTTGCTGGCCCCTTTCCCCGGTGAAGCAACAGGCTTTATCGGAGGATTTTTATTTGGGGCGACAAAAGGATTTTTCTATTCGAGTATCGGTCTGACATTAGGATCGTTGATCAATTTCTCAATCGGTCGTTTTCTGGGAAAAAGATTTGTAAGAAAACTTATTCCTCCGGCTCAATTAGAACGGATGGATAAGTTTGTTAAACGCCAGGGCGTTATCGTTTTGTTTGGTTTATTTGTTTTACCGGGCTTTCCGAAGGACTATCTGTGTTTATTCCTTGGATTAAGCGCCATACCTTTAAAAATTTTCATTATACTTACCGCCATAGGACGAATGCCCGGGACACTGATGCTCAGTCTTCAGGGATCGTATATTTTTGAACAGAGATACGGGTGGTTTGCGCTTATATTAAGTGTATGCCTTGTACTTATCTTTTTAGCATACCGGTATCGGGAAGGGTTGTATAATTGGATTGAGAAGTTTAACGGAAAATGAAGGTCAGGGCAAACGCATTTGAATCCCAATACAGGGAGAACGCTCCACGACGGCGTGTATCTCTTTCCAACCGACTGAAACTTGTGTTTAAGCACACGTAAGCCCGAGCCGCGCCAGAGTTATTAAGAACAATTCGTCGCTAAATTATCCCATTGATTTTTTAAGTTATAATTTCATTCGGCTCGGGCTAACGCGTGCTAAAACCCTTCAAACAGTCAGTCTGTTTCCAAGAGAAACACGCCGTCGCTACGCCGCACCGAAATCAAATGCGTTTACCCTGAAATGAAGGTCATATGCTGTTGACGATTGTCTACTATAGTGCTATTATAAGAAAAAATAAAAAAAGAGTATCCGCGTGAGGCGGGCTGTCAGGGGGCAAGATTGGCATTCTGGGGTGTAAGGGAAGAGCTGAGCCAGGCAAACAGATTGAGGCGTTCCTATTATGAGCTTTTGCGGGATGAGCTGGATCAGCATATGGTTAAATATGCTCTGTTAGATTCCTATGATAATTTTCGTTGCAAAAAAATCGATTACCCGTTTGTAGAAAAACGCGAGTTAAAGCCCCGTGCGCGTATTCCGGCTGTGGAGCATGAATGCCAGAACTCTTTTTTAGTAATTTTTATGGAAGAAACCATCCCTTTAGCTCACAAGAAATATATCCGGTTCTTTGAAAGGAACAAAACCACTAAACTTAATCTTCTTCGTTATGGCAGGCTTTCGCTGTCCAGTAAATTTGATACAAAACAGAAATATTTAGAGTCAGTCCATTTTCATGATTTGTTAAAAATATTGCTTCCCGTGGATTATGCACTTCTTATTCAGCGAGATCCGACCGGAAGGACTAAAAATAGATTCAGCATATCACATTTTCATGTGCGTATCGATTGGCCAATTGCAGATGCAGCCGAAGACCTGGCTCGCAGTCTTCGCTATATATCCAAAGATTTATATGAAAAAGGAGATAAATACGCAGAAGATATCCAGAAGAAGTTCTTCGAGTATTATTGTCTTCCCGTGGATGTTGGCGGCAGAAGGACTGCAGCTATTGTTGCGGCCCAGTATCTAAAAAGGATCCCCTGTATTACTACGGTTTATGCAGCAAGCAGTGAGTCCAGGGCATTGATACGAATTTCCGAAAGGGGCGTTTCAAAACTGCTTTTGATGAAATTTAAGAATAGTGAGAT
>JBARSG010000512.1:0-2489 GCA_049644625.1 Desulfobacterales bacterium
ACTTACGATAATAGGTTAATTTTGCACGATATTTGCATATAGATAGAATATACTTTCTACCACTATCAAGGAGGTTTTCCAATGGCATCAAATTTTCGAATTTTCTTACATGAAACCAGAGACAGCCTCCACTTGAAATTGGATGGTGATTTTGATGGAAGTTCTGCACACGAACTGTTCAACACATTAAAAAAACATGGGGTTGGTTTTCATCAAGTTTTTATTGACACTAATGATCTTAAGACCATTCATCCATTTGGTAGAGATGTGTTTCAAAAGAAACTTAGTAGCTTCAATAAGCAATTCAGAAACCTTATCTTTATTGGAAAAAATGAACATAAAATTGTAACAAATTAGGAGCAATTGTGCTAATTATTGTGATTGATTTTCAGCTATACATTCCAACCGCAATATTATATAGAGGATTAATCTTATTATAGATATGAAGATATCGAAAAGGATTTTGGAGCCGGATGCGGATCAACCGGACGACGATGAGAGCAGATCCAGATATGGAGCAGCTGTTGTCCAAGATGTAACTGATCCCAAGCCTGGGAAAAGGCGCATCTGGTCGACGGCCCTGAGTATTGCCTTCCTCGTATATATAGGAATTGTTGCCGGATATCTTTATTATAACTGGTAATACAAAGATTGAATTCCCTGCACCCTATCCCTCAGTCAAAGCAAGGTGTCTTATTCCAGCCAAACATATTCAAAAAATGATAAACAAATAACCATTCCCTACGAGCCAAAAGCGCACGCTTACCTTACCAGGTTAAGGTAAAAACTGGGGAGGCAGGAGCTTCCCGATTATTCGAAAAAAAGGTTCCCGAATCCAAATCGCTCAAGCAAATTACCCCAAAAGAAGCGGAAATGACCGTTGCTATTCCATGGAATGGAGCCACAAGCGTACCGCCGACCCTAATTCTCGCATCTAAAAACCAGCCCAGTAAATTTCAGAAACCGGTCCCAGAGTCCGATGAGCCAAACGCAAGACGAAAACATCCCAGGTAGTCGAAAAAGATGCCGGCGGCGGAATTGAGGAGCCAGAGGCCGCGCAATCCAAAGGACGTTAAAATCCCGGATAGAGATACTTAAGTAGGCATTGTAATAGAAAAGTTCTATTTTTTCACTCAGTTTCTTGATTTGTAGGTGCACAATATGCAGTAATTTATTTTAATAAACTACAATATATTCTAATTCAATAGAATTATATATAAATTATATGTAATTTTACTTGACATAATAAAATTAAAAAATTATGAATAATTATAAATCTCGCGGGCTAACTGCCTGGTTTCTGGTTTGTTTTTAATATTTGAATAGTAATTTTGACGGGTTACTGTCGGGTTCCATATTTTACGGTTAGGTTGAAAGCGGTACACCATTCGATCTTTTCGCTCCCTCCGCTTTCATAAAGCAACTTCTTATCATTTTCTAAGATGTTCAAAATGTCTGAAGAGATCCAATTGTCAAGGTTCGGGAAAATAGGGTTTATATTTCTGATAAGCCTGTTGATTCTGCTTTTGGGAGCGACAATGGGAATAATCATAGGCTCTAAAACCCGAATAAAAAAGCTTGAAGACAGGGTTGTTGCGTTAGAAGCGAGCGACAGGGTCACACACATAAAGGAACAGGCCAAGGCTTTTGAGCAACTCAAGGAGCGCTTTGACAGATTGGAAGCATCCATGTCGTTAAGTACAGAGCACATTGCGAAAGGTCTGGATAGTTTGCCGGCAAAGATGGCCGAAGAAATACCCCAGCAAGCTGAATCTTCCAGGTCTTCAAAAGTTTCCAAGAGAATGTCGAAGAAACGTTATCACACAGTCAGTGCTGGTGAAACACTTTACGGCATCAGCCTCAGGTATGGTTTGACGGTGAAAAAGATACGACTTCTGAACAAGCTGAGCGATAGATTTGTAATTTACCCGGGACAGAAACTTTTGGTAACCCTCTAAATAGCCACAAATATTCCGGGCAACTGATTCTATTATAACGCAGTAAACCAATAAAAAAATAAAGTCCGGTCGCAATCTTGGACGTAATCCGACCCTGCAAACTTTATTTAAATTACTGAAGCCATCAGTATAGCAAGGGTTGAACGTAAAAAGTTCAAAAAAAATAGTCTGTCTATGTCATGAAACACATATTACCCGATAATGGTGGTAGGCGCATGGGGGTTGATCAGCGACAATTTTCATACGACATATATATTCCTGAACGCAGGTCTGGCAAGGAAAAAAGAAGCGGGCTTGATAGAAGGCTAAAACCAAGAACATCAAAATAATAAATATTTTTTGAACGGGCAGAGTCAGTAGTGGAAGAATGTGATCCCTAATGATAGAAACATTAAAAAAAATTTATGAAGCTAACACAGAGAAATCGACAATCGTTTTAAATGGTAAATGTTCAGACTGCGGATGCGAGACAATAATTGAGATAACACCAACATCAGGAGGATTTGGATTGCAGGGTGGCGCTTTATTTAA
>JBARSG010000513.1:0-11099 GCA_049644625.1 Desulfobacterales bacterium
GAAGAATATTATGTCCGGAGGAGTTCAAATTCTTGGTGAAACTACCCGAAAACAAAGCCTGCTGGAAGGCAAGGTATTTGTTCTTACCGGTACCCTTGAAACCCTTACAAGAAGCCAGGCCAAAAAGATCATCGAGGCGGCCGGAGGAAAGGTAACCGGTTCTGTAAGCCGGAACACGAATTATCTTGTGGCAGGTACGTCACCGGGATCAAAACTCCAACGGGCAAACGATTTGGGCGTGCCTATCATTGACGAAAAAACCCTGAGGAGATTGACGATTGACGAATGAAAATTAACAATTAAAAATCTTCAATCTTCAATCGTCAATCGTCAATTAAAAAGGGGGGTGGGCATGGAAAACAAAGTCAGAGTTCGTGCTGTGATCAGCGGCAGAGTTCAAGGCGTCTTTTTCAGGTTGGAGACAAAGAAAGCCGCAGCCAGATACGGTGTTTTCGGATGGGTAAAAAATCAGAGGGATGGAACCGTTGCAGCCGTGTTTGAAGGCCCTAAAGAAAATGTTGATTCAATGCTTGCCTGGTGCAAGCATGGACCGCCCATCGCAAAAGTCCTTGATGTGGATGTAACATGGGAAGAATATAAAGGCGAGTTTAATGGTTTCGAGATAAGATATTGAAGCGGCTTATCTATTCGGGTGCTTATAAATAAACCGCTTCAACCGATTAGTTATATCGCATCTTTGAGTTTCTTTCCGGGTTTGAACTTTACGACATTGCAAGCCTTAATTTTAATAGGATCTCCGGTTTGGGGATTCCGTCCTTTTCGAGCTTTTCGACGGATTTTTGCAAAAGTGCCAAATCCCACTAACGTTACTTTGCCGTCCTTTTTCTTCAACGCTTTTGTTACATTTGTCATAAAAGAGTCGAGTGCGGCTGTTGCGGCAACCTTGGAAATATTCGCATCCTTTGCCATCATTTCTACCAATTCTACTTTTGTCATGATTTTACCCCCCTTTTTTTTGTTGATTAATAGCGAGTTAAGCGGCAACATTAAAAAATCCATACATGAGCAAATTTTCCATGTCAACATAAAACAGCAGTTATCAACACTTTTTTTATATTTAATACCGTTTTCGGCCTGTATTATTACATTTGGGGAGAGTAATTACTCAAAATTTCGTATTTAACCGGATAAATCCCAACCCGGAATATCCGGAACCAAGAAATATTTGCCACCAAGTCACAAAGACCCGCCCGCCTCGCCTAAGGCGAAGCCGATGGCGGGCAGGCACGAAGGATTTTATTTTGTTATTCTTTCTTAGTGTCTTGGTGCCTTTGTGGCGAGAAGAAAAAAGTTTTGCCACAAAAAACACAAAAATAATTACTAAGCGCCTAAAATACGGTATAACCGTTTCCCTAAAACAGTGCGTTAACAAACCGGACCGAATCAAATTCCTGCAGATCCTCAATTTTTTCACCGATGCCAATATATTTTAACGGAATTTCAAGCGTACTGCAGATGCTGACAACGATTCCGCCTTTGGCGGTTCCATCAAGTTTTGTAAGGGCGATTCCTGTGACGTCAAGGGCGTCATTAAACAGCTCGGCCTGTGAAAGGGCATTTTGTCCGGTTGTAGCATCAAGAACAAGAAGGATTTCATGAGGGGCTTCAGGAAGTTTCTTTGAAATGGTGCGCTTTATCTTTTTAAGTTCTTCCATCAGGTTCTTCCTTGTGTGAAGCCTGCCGGCCGTATCCACAAGAACAACATCCGCACCTCTGGCCAGAGCCGCTTCAATTCCGTCATATGCAACAGCGGCAGGGTCTGACATTTCCTTATGTTTTACAATTTCTACACCTGCTCTTTGAGCCCATATGGCAAGCTGTTCCACTGCCGCCGCCCGAAAAGTGTCGGCGGCGGCGATGATAACCTTTTCTCCGGAAGCCACAAATTTTGCCGCCAGCTTTCCGATGGTCGTTGTTTTGCCCACCCCGTTTACGCCGATTACCATTATGACGAGAGGTCCGGCGGTAATTTTTTGCGGGCAAGGTTTTTCCGAATTCAGTAATGCAAGAATGTTTTCTTTGAGTGCCTGTTTGAGCTGGTCGGCGCCGGATATTTCTGAGGATTTTTTTGAAATGCTTTCTATAAGATCCATGGTGGTCCGAACACCCATATCCGAGGTGATGAGAAGTTCTTCAAGTTCCTCCAGCAGCTCATCGTCAATTTTCCGGTTGCCTGCAAACAGGTCGTTAATATCTGTTGAAAGAACTTTGCGGGTTTTTGAGAGGCCCTTTTTCAGGCGGTTAAAAAAGCCGGTGGATTTTTCCTGGTCCTCCTCTTTCGAGAATGCAGGAGACGTATCTTCTTGAGGGCTAGTTTCGGGTTGAAATGCTTCTTCGACAGGAACTGTTTCCTCTTTTTTTATATCTTTATTCTTTTTAAACCAGGTGAATACCATAACCAAGTTTATCCTTTCGCCTTCTGCAAGTTTACCGAAACAATCTTGGAAACCCCCTTTTTTTCCATAGTGATTCCGAACAGAGTGTCGGCAAATTCCATAGTCCTTTTATTGTGGGTGATCATAATTATTTGAGATTTATCTCCAATGATCCGAAGCAGATCATTGAAGCGAAAAACATTCGTATCATCAAGGGATGCGTCAATTTCGTCCATGAGACAGAAAGATGCCGGCTTAATTAAAAAGATGGAAAAGATCAATGCGATGGCTGAGAGTGCTTTTTCTCCCCCGGAAAGAAGGCTCATTCTTGTTAGTTTTTTCCCCGGAGGATGAATCATAAACTCTATTCCGGTTTCAAGGGGATTGTTGGGCTCTGTCATGATGAGTTTGGCGCTGCCGCCTTCGAAAAGACGGGGGAACACCTCATTCAACTTATCATTGACACTATGGAAGGTTTTGATAAATCGTTCCTGGCTTATCCGGTTTATCTTCTTGACAACTTTATGAAGGTCGTCGATGGCCTTTACAAGATCGTCACGTTGTTCGTTCAGAAAGTCAAAACGGTCTTTGAGCTGCTCATACTCCTTTATGGCGCCAAGATTGACATCGTCGATATTTTCAATCTTTTTTCTGAGCCGGAAAAGTTTATCTTCCATATCATCTATGGATGCGTCCGGAGAATTTTCCATATTGTCGAATTCCGACTTAAATACCGATAGGGGAGTGTGATAGCTTTCTTCCAGGCGCTTAGCGATATTTTCCCGTTTAATGTGCCGCTCTGATTGTTCAAGCTCAAGCAAGCGAATTTTCTGCATAGTTTTATCCCGCCGGGTCTGTATATCCGATATAATACTGTCACTCTCTTTGAGATTTGTGTCGATGGAGGTATAATCCTCCTCATTTTTTTCAAGTGCTTGTTCAAGGCGCTTCATATCATCATATCTGCCGGAAAGAATCTGTTCATATTCTTCTATTTTTTGTTTGGAAGTGATTCTTTTTTGTTTTTTTTGGGAAATTTCACGGGAAAGCTGTTCGAGTTGTTGTATCCCATCATTCTGAAACTCTTTAAGCCGCTTTAAGGTATTATTGCTGTTTTCCAGTTTGGCGCTTAACGAGGTCAGTTTAAGCTTCAGATCCAAGATTTTCTGATCAAACGCTTCCATTTCAGATGAAACGGCGGCGATCTGCTCCAGTTTTTCAGAGACCGTCTCCTGAGCATTTTTAACTTGATCTTCCACGACCGCAACCGCCTCATTGTATTTGGTCATCTCTTCGTCAATATCACTCTCTTCGCCCAGAAGACGTTCCTGCTCCAAACGGACGATTTCAAGATGTCGCTGGGCGTGTTTGAGGTCCTCTGTTGCTTTGTAAAGGTCCTTTTCCGCTTCGACTTCGTGGTGCTCGGCTGTGTTCTTTTGAGCTTGAAGTTTCTGCAGGTCGCTTTCAATATTCCAAACTTGGGATTCCAATTCTTTTTGATCATGGCGGGCGGTTTCAAATTTCCGATTTAACCTTTGGATCTCAAGTCCTATCTTTTTAACTTCCTGCTTTTTTGCAAGGATTCCTGATAATTTTTCTTTACTGCCGCCAACCATGATGCCCTGATGGGAAATTAAATTTCCGTCTTTGGTAACAATGGTCTGGCACACCCCATTGGTGTTGAATATATTTATGGCCTCTTCAATATCGTCGGTAACAAGCACATGCCCTAAAAGCGCTTCTGTTACCTTTTCAAATCCCTGTTTAACAGAAACATGGTTCAAAAGCCTTTTTTGAGCATCGGGGTTTCCCTTGTGGTCCCATCCCATGTCTTTGACAGATGAGACAGGAATAAAGCCTCCTCGCCCCTCACCGGTTGTTTGGAGATAGTCGATGGAGCCCAGGCCGGCTTTTTGGTTCTCGACAAGAATATACTGTAATGATTCTCCAAGAACCGCTTCCACCGCAGTTTCATAAGAAGGTTTCGGTTCCACGATATCCGCCATGAGTCCTAAAATGCCATTCCTGTCATCGATTTCTAATCCTTCCGGCGAAACGCCCTGTTTATCGGCCCTGTTTTTTTTCATTACGGCTCGAACGCCGTCTTTATACCACTCGAAATTGTCTTCCATTTTCTTTAACGCGGTATACGAGGACTTGGCCTGGTTTCTCTCAAGATCAACGGTCTGAACCCGTTTAACCTGTTCTGCAAGAGATTTGCTTTTTTCTTGAAGCTGCTTTTTGACCCTGGTCACACTTTCGTTCAACTCATAGATCTCTTTTTTATATGAATCAAATTTTTCTTGGGCCGTTATTTTTTTCTCCCGGAGTTTTTCCACTTTCTGATGGGTTGAGGCTTCTTCTTCATCTATGATTTTCAGTCGTCTTTTAAGGCTTTCTTTGTTGCGCGAAGCGTTTTGATAGATATTTTTGTATTGTACTTCCCGGGCGACAAGATCCATTAGATTGGCTTTACATGTTTCAAGCTCTTGATTCAACACAGAGACTTGATCTTTAATGGTTTGCGAGGCCGACCGCTCCCGGTCGATGGTCGACCTTACCGTCTCTATGTTGCCTTGAATGCTGATATTCTGGTTTTCAACCTGAGCGACTTCGGAGGTTAAGTTCCCGTTCTTCTCTTCAAGCTTTCTGTGAGCGGACTCAAGTTCTCCACATTCGCTGATTAGACGTTCCACCTCGTTACGAAAGTGATCTATATCATTTTCCACGCGGTCTATATGGCGCTGTATTTCGAATATGCGGGACTTTTGGTTCGAAATCTCCTGATTTTTTTCTGAACGCCGAAGCTTGATCTTTTCAACTTCCGCATCAAGGTTTTTCAACCGGGTTGTATGCTCAATGTCTGTATCCTTTAAATTTGTTAATACCGCATCGGTTTCATCAATCTTATGGGTATAGTCATCATAGTAATGCAACGCAATGGCGATATCGAGCTCCCTGATGCGCTTTTGATGCTTTTTATACCGTTCGGCCTTTCGGGCCTGACGTTTCAGGCCGGCCATCTGCCACTTTATTTCCGCAATGATGTCTGTAACCCGCAACAGGTTCTGATTTGTGGCCTGGATTTTACCGAGAGCTTCCTTTTTACGGCTTTTATACCGTGTAATTCCTGCTGCTTCTTCAATAAAAACTCTTCTTTCTTCGGGTCCGGAATCCGTAATTGCGCCGATATTTCCCTGTTGTATCACGGAATAGGATTTTGTCCCCATGCCGGTTCCCATAAAGATATTATGAATATCCTTAAGCCGGCATTGCTGTTTATTGATGAAGTAGGCGCTTTCTCCGGACCGGTAAAGGCGCCGGGTCAACATGATCTCGGAAAAGTCCTTGAGCTCTTCGGGAGCATTGCCGTTTTCGTTTGCAAGGGTTAAGGAGACTTCTGCCATATTCAATGCGGGTTTTCCGTTTGTACCTGAAAATATTACGTCTTCCATGGATTTCCCGCGGAGCTGCTTGACACTCTGTTCTCCCATAACCCATTTAATTGCATCTACGACATTGCTTTTGCCGCAACCGTTCGGGCCCACAACCGCAGAAATACCCGTAGGAAATTCAATACTGTTTTTTTCAACAAAGGATTTAAATCCATTGAGTTCCAGCTTTTTTAGTTTCATGCGATTAAATCTCCTGTTTCACCAAAATTCTGCAAGCCTGGTATCGGCCGGATATACAAGTCGAGCTTGCGAATTCGAAAAGTTGTAGAATTCCCAAGACGTTTAATCATTTTAAATTTATCTTTTGTGTGTTTGTGCCTTTTCAACAAATGTTTTTTGGTTCCGGTTTTGTCCAGATTAGATTTAACCATAATAAATAACAGGAATTAATCAGCTTGTAAAGGGAAAAACACAACAGGCGGTATAATTTTATCTATCTGAGTGCAATATGTGGTGGAATATACTTATTTGTCGTTTTGTCCTGCTAAAGGTTCGCGAAAAAATAAACCCTAATTGATCGTAAACAAAATGGGAAAATATTTTATGTGTTTGATTTATTAGGCATTTTAGTAAATTCAGATGCATTTTCATATCGCTTCTATGAATGAGATATAAATTTATTAAAAAAATCCCATTTTGTTTACCTTTCAGGAAAGCCGATGATACCCTATCTTCTTCGTTATCAAGAGCTCGCAGTAGACGACTACGGCTTCGCCCTTGATGCCTCGAATATGGGGCAGCCTCGACTTTCGCTCATTTAGGGTAAACTTACAATTTTAGAAAAAATATTCTTTATGGAATTAATAATTGCAAACTGTTATATGTGCAAGGCAATTTTTTTTCATTGCCACAAAGACACCAAGACACGAAGAAAAATTAATAAATCTAATCATAAAATAGCAAATCGCAATAGGATATGTCACATTGTCCGGGTTGATTAAAAAATACTGGTTCATTGCAGGACTTGTTCTTGTTTTTGCGGTAACTGTTGCCGATACTACCGAAACGGTTTCCGGTATCGGAAGGTGGTTCAAAATGCATCGGGGGCCCGATGCCGTGATTGTTCTGATATTCTTTTTTTCAGGTTTGATATTAAATGCCCGGCAGATACGGTCAGGGCTGATAGATATAAAGGGTATGGCGATTGCCCTGGCAATAATTTTTCTTGTTGCGCCCATCACGGGAGCATTATTCGGCATGGCGTCTGTGGAGACCGGGATCAAAATAGGGATTTTTCTGGTGGCGGTGATGCCGACAACATTGAGCAGCGGTGTTGTAATGACCGGGGCTGCCGGAGGAAATATGGCGCACGCACTGGTGATCACCATACTGGCCAACGGGCTTGCCGTTTTTACCATACCTGTTGCGCTATCGCTCCTTTTGAATCTGGTTGGCGGAACCGCTGTTATTTCCATGGATACGCCGGCGATTGTTATGAAGCTCGCGTTTTATGTACTGTTACCCCTTTGCACCGGTTTGACAATAAAGTTTTTCACAAAATCTTTTATTGATCGATTTGTTCTGAAACTGCAAGTGTTGAACCAGTTCTTCGTCCTGGCAATCGTATGGATGGCCATGTCATCGGCCAGAGATGCGATCATAGGCACCGGCGGGTCGGTGGGCATCATTTTGTTACTGGTATTCTGCTTCCATGGGATACTTTTGGGTTCTGCAGGCGTTTTCAGCAAATTATTAAAACTGGGCAGAGGCCGGAGAGAAAGCGTTATCTTTATGGGCAGCCAGAAAACACTGCCGCTTTCAGTCATTTTACAGGTTTCCCTTTTCCCGCAATACGGGCTGGCCCTTGTGGTCTGTGTGCTGCACCATATGGTACATCTTTTAATGGACGGATATCTGGTTGGGAGGCTTAGAAGGATTGAAGATTGACCATTGAAAATGGACTATTAAAGGAAATTAAGAAATCGAATAAACTTGACACAAACATTATAGACTAGATATTATTATTAACGAATTTGTAAAAGGAAGAATTCATCTGGTTTTAGGTTTTAAGATTTAGGTTTTAGGCAACTATATTATACTGTTTTAACAGCTATTTAAAACTTAACACCTAAAATTTAAAACGTTCGTAAAAGTCGTTTTTTTGACCTTTTACGAGCGCATCGGTTTTCATATCATAACCTGTAATGGGGCGATACCATGAAAGATAAAAAGCTCATCAGTATCGAAATGCTCCTGAAAAATCCTGAAGTCAAAAAAGCTGCCGACAATATTAATCAGGAGCTGATTGAACGAAGAAAATACATTCCTCCTAAATGTGAGGTATTTACAAGTTCCTATACGGTGTTGAAGGATAATGATGATTTCAAATTCACTATTGACAGGGAAGCCCGGAAACAGCTGCCGGATATTATAAATAACAAAGTTCAATCTATTGTGGGACTGGATTCCCCGGAAGAATCCTTCAAACAAAGATACGGTAAAAAATATACGATCGGTGTTGTGTTTTCAGGCGGTCCTGCTCCCGGAGGACATAACGTCATTGCAGGGCTTTACGATGCTGCAAAAAAGGTCAATTCCGAAACCAGAATTTTCGGTTTTATCCTCGGTCCGGACGGGATCATTGAAAATGAAGCCATTGAAATAACCGGCCCTCTTGTGGATTCTTACAGAAACCTGGGTGGGTTTACCATGATAAAAACCGGCCGCGCTAAAATAGATACCAAAGAGAAAATGGCTCTTTCAAAACAGACCTGCAAAAGCCTGGGTCTGGATGCCCTTGTCATCGTTGGTGGTGATGATTCAAATACCAATGCGGCGTTTTTGGCACAGGAATTGATTGAAGACCGTATCCAGGTCATCGGGGTTCCCAAAACCATTGACGGGGATATTCAGGTAAGAGACGCGGAAGGCAAGGTTTTGTGCTCCATGTCCTTTGGTTTTCATACGGCCGCCAGGGCCTTTGCAAACTCTATCAGTAATTTGTGTACAGACAGCAGTTCGGATGTAAAATACTGGCATATCTGCAAGGTTATGGGAAGAGTCGCCAGCCATCTGGCGCTTGAAGTTGCTTTGCAGACCCATGCCAATATGACCCTTATTGGTGAGGATCTATCCGATTACATCGATAATGAGAGAATCCAAAAAGCTGAAAAACAAGGGATCGTGGATTATCATGCCTATGGAATGACGTTAAGACACCTTTCCCGTGTGATTTGTGACGGCATTGTCAGAAGGGCTGCTGTGGGAAAAAACTACGGCGTGATTGTAATACCGGAAGGCGTTCTGGAATTTATCAATGAAATACAAATTTTTATCATAAAGCTGAACACAATCATTGCAGAATATAATGAAACCCATGACACGAATTTCCACGCAGATTTTCCGGCTCTTGAAGATAAGCTGGAATACCTGAGACGGCTGGCCAGGTTCGAAAAGGATGATGCGTCTTTTTCCATATGGAATACACGGGATGATGAGCTGTTTAATGATATTCCCGAATTTTTTCAGGAAGGTCTCCTCATGGAAAGAGACAGTCACGGGAATTTCCAGTTTTCCCAGGTTAAGACGGAAAAAGTCCTCATGGGGATGGTCAAAGATTACCTCGACATTTTAAAGGAGCAAGGAGTTTACAAAATCGGGATAGAAAAGTCCTATTACCGGAAGACCCTTGAAAAAGGAGGTCTTGATCCGGATTACTTCGAGCCGATTCTTTTCAAGAACTATGATGATCCCGAGTTTTTATTGATGAACGCATCCATCATATCCGCCAAAACCCTCAGACAGGCACTGGAGAAGGAAGGTGTGATTTCAAAAGATGAAAAGATTCCTGCTCTTGTTGAAAAAATTTTTCAGAAATCGGTGCCCAAATTCAAAACACAGATTCATTTTTACGGTTATGACGGCAGAGGAAACGACCCCACCCTATTTGACTGCAATTATACGTATAACCTTGGGCTGACTGTTTTTAGCCTTATCGCCAACGGTTCTACCGGACAGATGGCAGCCATAATGAATTTGGAAAAGGATTTTTCAGAGTGGGAACCCATTGGAATTCCCATTGCCCCGCTTATGCACCTTGAAGAAAGGAAAGGGAAACTGGCCCTTGTCCTGGAAAAAAGTCTGGTTGATGTTAATTCCGCCTCTTTTAGAGTGATAAAGGCATTCAGAGAAAAATGGCTTGCGGCGGCGCCGGGCGAGGATAACTACAGAAGGCCGGGTCCTATTCGGTTTGCCGGGAAAAGTGAAGAAGACAGACCCATCACCCTGGTCTTAAATGCACTGGATCGTTCCAGTGTAGAAGTTCAACAAACGGAGATACCATGAAAATTAGTTCATTAATGATTCCTGATCCCATCACCATAACGGAAAGTGCCTCTATCCAGGAGGCCATTGAACTTATGAAAGTCAATTCAATCCGGCATCTTCCTGTGGTTGCAAAGGGTAACCGGCTCAAGGGTTTTGTTACTCTTGCGGATTTGAAACAAGGCTTTCTCCCCTCCATGCTGGGAGATGTATCTCTTTCGGATTTGATCGTAAGGAATCCAATTAAGGTTAAGCCCGATGATGACGTGGAGAGTGCGGCACGACTCATTTATAAGCACAAAATCGGCGGGATGCCGGTTGTAAAAAACGACAAACTTGTCGGAATAATTACCGAGACGGACATCCTCCGGGCTTTTATTGACATGATGGGTCTGCTTACCGCCAGTTCCCGTATTGATATCGTTGTGGGAGATGAGCCGGGTGCATTCAGAAACGTGTCACAGATTATAAACGATAATGGCGGAGATATTATAAACGTTGGGATTACCGCACAAGAAATCAGTAAACGGGTATATTACTTTCGGCTTTCGGCCTGCAATACAGCGGTTATCAAAAAAGCTCTGGAAAAGGAAGGGTACAAGGTGCTCGATGCCATGGATTAGCCCCAAGGTGAACCTGATCCGCCCATTTTCTTCGTTAACTTTATTTACAATAGCAGACGTCATCGAAACTTGAGACCTTTGAAAAACGCCCCCCTTTTGCCTAATCCCTGCGCCTGCCCCGTGGAATGCGTAGCCTATTCCTCTGGGGTCAGACTCAAATTTTAACCCGCCACCGAACTTTGGTGGGTTAATCCTCAAAATGCTCAATGTATTCCTCTCCGCCTGCCCCGTAGCTCCGGCAGATCGTACTGGGGTGGTTAAAATTTTCGCCTTCCTCGGACTTAAACCCCGGTTAAATATTAAATACAGATTTTAACTGGGCAGGCAAAATTGAACATTTTTTAAAGGTCTCACTCGTAAGG
>JBARSG010000514.1:0-2719 GCA_049644625.1 Desulfobacterales bacterium
CTTGTAAGATATATAAGGGCTATCGGTGTGCGTGCCCAAAGAGCTTTGGTTAATTTTGAAAAGGACAGGGAAAAGGAAAAAGAAGTCCGGTTTTTTACCGAACGTCTTAATAAACTGCTGCAAGAATTATCGCCGGCTGCATCTGCAGAAAAAAAAGCGGCTGTGGAGGATTATTTCTGGCTGATTGAAGAATACAAAGTCTCTATTTTTGCACAGGAACTTAAAACCCCTGTTCGGATTTCTAAAAAGCGGCTTGAAAAAAAATTAAGGGAAATCCAAAGGATGGTTTAAAAAGACCGGTAATAAGTTGCTCCCTCTAAAATCTTTCTGAAAGCCACGTGTAATACAGCGCTTCATCTTCCCGTCCCCGTTTTCGACATCCGGCCGCATAAATCACACATTTTTGTTTGAGTGTTTTTAGCGCCGCACGGTGCTGAGTCCTTGAAAGCAGGTCGCTTTCAATTATTTTTTTTAAGGATTTTATTCGGAATTTGTCGAGACCGGGAGATGCGGAAAGCTGGTCATTATGTCCGCCCCGTTTAATGATCAGCGGAGTTTCGATAAGGTAAACCGGATATCGGCAGCTTATTCTGAGCCATAAATCATAGTCTTCGCAAGCAGGGAGTGTTTCATCGAAGCCCCCCACTTTTTTAAACAGAGAGCGTCTGATCATCACGGCCGACGGGCTGACCAGACACAGAGCCAGGGAGGGTTCAAAAATCATTCCCCAAGGTTTTTTATGCCGTTTTTTGGGGTTGACACGGACACCCTTTCTGATCCAAGTCTCTTCTGTCTGGCAGATTTGAGCATCTGGATTTTTGTTGAAAAATTCAACTTGTCGGAAAAGTTTTTGCGGCAGCCAGAGATCATCCGAGTCAAGAAAAGCGATAAAGCGCCCTGATGCTTCTGCAATCCCCCGGTTTCTTGCCGCACTCACTCCCTGATTCTCCTGCCTGAAAACCAGGATATCACCACGGCATGAATTGAGGATTTCAGGCGTATTATCGGTGGAGCCGTCATCAACAATAATCAATTCAAAGTCCCTGTAATCCTGGGACATAACGGAATCGACGGCCTCTTTAATTATCCAGCCACGATTATAAGTGGGAATGATGGCACTGACCAATGGTTTTTTTTGTTTTTTTTCAATTTTCTTCACCTGTAACTTTGAACTTCAACTACAACCCCACACCATGGATCTGTGCGCTGCAATACGGGCACCGGCCGTTTTCCGTCAGATTTTCCCGGATATAAAACCCCCATCGGTCAATCAGAAGCTTACCGCACTGATAACAGAATGTCTTCTCTCCGCCCTCGCCGGGCACATTACCGGTATAAACATATTTTAATCCCGCCTTTATCCCGATTTCACGAGCCATAACCAGAGTCTTAACCGGCGTTGGAGGTCGATCCGTCAGCTTGTATGTGGGATGAAACCGGCTGATATGCCAGGGGGTTTCCGTTCCCAGAGAATCCGCCAGAAAGGCCGCCAGGTTTTCAAGTTCATCCCTGGCATCGTTTAATCCCGGAATGAGCAATGTGGTAACCTCCACAAAAACACCCAGGGACTTCATCAGTTTTAACGTCTCTTTGACAGGCGCCAGTTTGGCCCCACAATATGTTTTATAAAAATCTTCGGTGTAGGCCTTTAAGTCAACATTGGCCGCATCAAGATAGGGGTTTATCATGTTAAGGGCTTGGGCGGTCATGTATCCATTGGTGACGAACACATTTTTAATTCCCTTTTGGTGAGCAAGCCTTGCGGTATCATAGGCAAATTCAAAAAAGACGGTGGGTTCGGTATAGGTATAGGCTATGGTTTTGCAATCTCCCTTTAAAGCCGCATCAACAACCTCCCGGGGCGAAAAATAGTCACCCATGATCATCCCGTTACGCTCCGACGGCATCTGGGCGATATCTGCGTTCTGGCAAAATCTACACTTAAAATTGCACCCTACTGTTGCTATGGAATAGGAAAGGCTTCCGGGCATGAGATGAAAAAGCGGTTTTTTTTCGATCGGGTCGATGTGACGGGCGATAAGCTTTCCGTAAACCAGAGTGTTGAGAACCCCTCCACGGTTTTCCCTGACACCGCATATTCCGCGACGACCCTCTTTTATGACGCACCGATGGTTGCAAAGACTGCATTTAACCTTGTTCTCCTCCAGATGTTCATATAAATAAGCTTCCATAATTCGGACTCCCGACCCGAAGTTAAACCTTGAACCCTGAACCTTGAACCCCGATCTAATAATCAATAATCAATTGTTAATTGTTAACCATTGATTATTAACCATTATTTATTCAACCTTGAACCCTGAACCTTGCCCTTTCCTATCCGGCCGCCGCACCGGTGGTATGTTTTGCTTTAATAGGCACGGCAAGGGGCCGGGTTCTAAAACGGGGAACAAGGGTTACTACCATGCCGATAAAAGCTCCGCACGGGCATCTTTGTAGCATGGCGGACCGTTCCATCCTGCGGGTCATCCAGCCGGTCGCTGCCGGAAAATGACATACGGTACGCCATGATATGGGCACATCCCCTAAAAACGACCGGATTATCTGTTTAAGCTCCCAGATACTGAAAA
This sequence comes from Desulfobacterales bacterium, assembly GCA_049644625.1. Lineage (GTDB taxonomy): Bacteria > Desulfobacterota > Desulfobacteria > Desulfobacterales > UBA11574 > S5133MH16. Next base: position 2,589 of record JBARSG010000514.1, read on the forward strand.
AATGAGCCCGGTTATATATGGTACTGGTAAAAATTCCTTTGACCCTGCGCTGAATCCCTTTGAGCGCATAACGATTCAGAACTCCCAGGAATATCCTGTCTTTTGCAACTCTGCTTGCCTCTTCAATGGCC
>JBARSG010000515.1:0-18344 GCA_049644625.1 Desulfobacterales bacterium
CCTACAAGCTTACCCTGACTGTCAAGGACAAGACTTGTTCTATGTCCGGCCTCCGTACATTTGCCGATTTCCACCTGACAATATATTTTAATCAATTCCGGAACAGCCTCTTTTAGCGTCTTATCAACTGTTGTTACTGCATAATCGTCAATAGGCACCATCATATCTTTGACTTTTAATTTAACCGGCATATTATCTTTCTCCTTTCTATAAATTAGGCCTGTTTAAAAACGATCATAACCTGGATTTTTCACGGTTTAAAAAGCATTCAGGTAATTTTGTCTTAAATCGAAACACTGCTTACAAGATCCTTTACTCTATTTTCTATTTCATCACGCACAGTCCGCATAAATTCCATGGATTGACCGGCGGGATCCGGCAAATCCCAGTCCTGTATTTTGGCACCCGGTATCAATGGGCATTCTTCCTGACATCCCATGCTTATGATCATATCCGGTTGTGATTCCGAAAGAGCTTGATTCAAAGATCGGGTTCTGCGGAAGACCATGTCTATCCCTTTTTCCTGCATGGCTTTCACCATGTCAGGATTGATTTTATCTGCGGGTTCGCTCCCTGAAGACAAGGCTTCAATTTTATCTCCAGCCAAATATTGAGTAAAAGCTGCGGCCATCTGACTGCGACAGGCGTTTTCTCGGCACACAAACAAGATTTTTTTCCTGGCCAGAAAAGGTTTTAAAAGACCAGCCACCGCATCCCGGACCTCTTCATGCATGGTTGGATGCTTTTCCATATCCCTGCGATGTTCTATCCGCCAATAAGTGAGGCTCCCCTCATAACTTGCTGATACTGCATCAAAAAAATATTGGGCCGTGAGTTTAACCCCTTCGAAAAGATTTTTTCCTTTGGTAGCCCCCAGGGCCAGCAAAAATCCACGCCTCATTTTCCCTCCGGGATCCTCGATATTTAGCCTATATTTCCGGGACCACAGGGTCTGGCTCCTGTCAATAAGCGCCTTGAGCTGGGCAGTGACATTGTAAAAGAATATCGGAGAGGCCGCCACAATCACGTCGGCTTCACGAAGCAACGGATAGATTTCAAATGTCATATCGTCGTCTTGAGTAATACAGTGACCCTTCTTTTCGCAAAAACCACAACCCTTGCATGGAATAATATTTTTTTCAGCCACTTCAATGACATGTGTCCGGGCTCCCGATTTTTCAACCTCGTTCATGAATGTTTTGAGAAGATAATGGGTATTTCCTTTTTTTCGGGGACTTCCCTGTAGCCCTAGTACGAACATTTTAACTATTCCTTTACTATTTTATATGACATTTCGAGCATTTGGTCGGGCCTGCTTGTTCTCTTATAACAATCAATCTTTTTGATGTGAACAGCGGCCATATAAGTTGTTTTGAAAAATGAGCAAAAGCCGGGAAAAGGTCGATCGTGCTAGGCTTCTGATTCCAAAGAACACTGCGTGAAATCTATTTTTTTCCCGCAGCTGTCGCACAAATGAGTCTTATCAAACTCATCTGAAAAGATCTCTGTTTCTTGACCGCATTCGGGGCACCGACATTTAAACGAGCTAAGATGCTTAAAATTCTCAAAACCCGGACAATGCTTAGGTGTAGTCATAATATCCTCCTTTAATACAATGGCTTTGTAATTTCTATATTACGCAGCTGCGCTGCAAAAAATTTGATAGATTTTACCAATAAAGATTCCCTCGGTACTAACCTTATAATTTTCCTGCGATTTCACGGCCGTAATTCTGGGCCATTTGAAACCCCCCTCCGAATCATATTCGTTTGTCAGTGCCTTCAAATTCGCAGTCCGGGGTATAACAGGTGTTGTCGAGGAACTCGCATTTTTCTTTGCAGGATGGGCACTGATCAGGGGGGGTATCCGCTTCCAGCGTATATCCACAATTTCCACATTTCCAACTTGCCATATGATCACCTCCTTTAAAAACTTGGGAGTCTAAAGTTCTTACGTCATGCCGGACTTGATCCGGCATCCATAGTTCATATCGTACTGATAATATTCTGGATTCACGCTTTCGCGGGAATGACGACACCCAATTTATGGTTCTAAATTTCAACAAGATAGAAGAACTTTGGACTGTAAAGATTATTGTATATCAGAAAATCAAAATTTGTGCCAAGACTAAATGAAGTATAAATTTTTTAGTAATGTCTTGAAAATTAAGGTTGTTACAAGTTATTAACCCTAAAGAAATTCCCGTGCTGTCTAACATTTTTTTGTGATACAGACCTGTCTCACAAGACAAGCCTGAGAAAATTACGTAACATTTTCTACTTCACGCCGGATAAGAAATTCGGTGTATGGATCTATTTATAGATCAACCGAGGTGTCTCCATTATCACCTTAGTATCCGGAGGAACAGATTCCGTTATCCAGACATTTCCTCCGATTACGGAACGCGCACCGATTACAGTGTCTCCGCCCAAAATCGTAGCGCCTGAATAGATGATAACATCGTCTTCTATTGTGGGATGGCGTTTCTTCCCTCTCAACCGCTCCCCGGCATCTTTAGGAAGTGAAAGGGCACCCAGAGTTACTCCCTGGTAGATACGCACGTTTTTACCGATTACCGTGGTTTCACCGATCACTACGCCCGTTCCATGATCAATAACAAAACTTTTCCCGATTTCAGCCCCTGGATGGATATCTATACCGGTTAAACTGTGGGCATGTTCCGTCATGATGCGAGGAAGAAGCGGCACTTGAAATTCAAAAAGCTTATGGGCCGCCCTATGTACGGTTATAGCAAACATACCGGGATAGCTAAAAATAATTTCGTCATAGCTATTTGCAGCAGGATCTCCATCATATATTGCCCGTACATCTGTTGCCAAGGTTTTTCGTATGGATGGAATAGATTTCAGAAAGTCAAGGGCAATTTTTTGTCCTTGCTCTTCGCATTCTCTGCACGGTAGATCGTATCTAAAGCAGTCGTGCCTCATGTTGTGGGTAATCTGCTCAGAAAGCATATCAAACAGAATTGAAACAGATTGTCCGATGTTGTATTTCAGGTTGACAGGATCTATCTTTTCCCTGGTAAAATACCCAGGGAAAAGAATTTCCCTTAATTTATTTATGATATCAACAACATATCCTTCCGAGGGAATCGGTTCATAGTCGACATGAGTGAAGCATTGACTGTCATCACAGTTTTCGATGATGTTCTCAACAATTGCCGGCAGTTTTTCCCTGTATTGGGAAAGGGATTCCACATCTGTTTTGCATGTGTGTTGACTTTCTTTTATACTCTTATCCATTTATAAAGCTCCCATAAAAAACGTCAACTCGGCAACTCTTAAATCGCCCTGATCATTATTTCCAAAAGGGTGACATATTTCGAAGGTTTTCAATAATTGGCGGAAGTTTTTCTACGATAAAATCGATTTCTTCTTCCGTAGTGTAGATACCCAGGCTGAATCTTATGGAGCCGTGTGCGGCCGTAAACGGGACTCCCATGGCACGCAAAACATGAGAAGGTTCAAGAGAACCTGATGTGCATGCCGAACCTGAGGAAGCACAAATGCCCAATTCATCCATCATTAAAAGAATGGATTCCCCTTCGACATATTCAAAGCTAATGCTTGTGGTGTTGGGAAGTCGATTTTCTGTGTCCCCGTTTATCATAGCATTGGGGATACGCCTTAATAATTCATTTTCAAGCTTGTCCCGTAATTTTCCCACACGGGTTGTCATCTCTCCGAGGTGGGCTGCCGCCAGTTCGCTTGCCTTTCCAAGCCCGACAATGTAGACGACATTCTCTGTTCCGCCTCTACGGCCGCCTTCTTGATGGCCGCCGATAAGAAACGGAGAAAATCGGGTCCCTTTACGGACATAAAGAGCGCCGATTCCTTTGGGTGCATGAATCTTATGCCCTGAAATAGACAGCATATCTATTTCTGATTTGCTGACATCGATCGGCATCTTGCCGACAGTTTGAACCGCATCGGTATGAAAAACAATCCGTTTTTTCTTTATGACCTGTGATATTTCTTCGATCGGAAAAATCATACCGGTTTCGTTGTTTGCCCACATAATGCTGACAATGGCGGTGTCATCGGTAAGGTTGTTGTAAAGATAATCGAGGTCAAGCATTCCCTTTCGGTCAACCGGAACAAATGTGACCCGGTAGCCTTTTTTTGAAAGATGCTCAAATAAATTCTTTACGGCAGGATGTTCTACCCTTGAGGTTATAATATGTTTTTTATCGGGGACAGACGAGATTGCCGCATGAATAGCGGTACTGTCACTTTCGGTTCCGCAACTGGTAAACATGATTTCATCAGGTGATGCGTTGATCAACGATGCAACTTTTGCGCGCGCTTCCTCGATCTTATGTGCTACTTTCCCGCCAAAGGAATGCATACTGGACGGGTTGCCGTAAAACTCACTTAAATATGGAAGCATCACTTCCAATACCTCCGGGGCGACCCGTGTTGTTGCGTTATTATCCACATATATCGTCTTCATTGTTTCACCTCTTCTACCACCAGTTCAGGGGAAACCAGTTCCTTTATCCTTGTTTCCACATAATGTTTCAACGTCACTTGAGATGCGCTGCATGTCGAGCAAGTGCCACGCAATTTTACGAAGACCGTATTATCGGCAAAATCAATAAATTCAATACCGCCGCCGTCTTTTTTGAGTTCGGGTTTGATTTCACGTTCCAATGTTTCTTCAATAAGCCTGATTTTCTGGATATTGGTCAATCCCGAAGGTCTGGTCTTCTCCGTAACGGGTGTGCCGTTAACAGATTCAATGATCTCCTGAATTTTATCGTGACAGCTCTCACACCCGCCGCCTGCTTTAACATAATCCGTGACATCCTCGATGGTTTTCAGGTTGTTTTCCTTAACCGCCCTTTGGATTTCAAGATCGGTGACCCCAAAGCACTCACACACAATTTCACCGTCAACCTCTTTTCCCGGTTCGCCCCGGTAATCGGCTATTGCTTTTTCCAAAGCATCACGGCCCATAACACTGCAGTGCATCTTTTCCTTTGGAAGTCCTCCAAGATATTCTGCAATATCATTATTCGTAATTTTTTCCGCTTCATCGATTGTAATTCCCTTGATCATTTCGGTCAGAGCGGAAGATGATGCAATGGCACTTGCACAGCCGAAAGTTTGGAATTTTGCATCGCTGATTCTTAGATCACCATCAACCTTTAAAGTGAGTTTTAATGCATCACCGCATGCCAGTGAGCCGACTTCGCCAACACCATCAGCGTTTTCTATCACGCCCACATTTCGCGGATTTAAAAAATGATCTTTTACTTTTTCGGTATATTCCCACATGGTATCCTCCTGTATTAATATACAAAACGAACCCTGATAATCGTCATAAAAAAAATAAATATATAAAGATATTAATCATTATTATTAAATTGTTCAAGTTTCGTGCCAAATGGAGAAAATTTTTTTAAAGAATAGCAGAAAATCAATATATTTACTGGACTTGGTGAGAACTTAGGGGTTTTGCCCCAATTGGAATAATGGATTGATGGAGTAATGGAATGATGGGTGAGCTTGTCCTGGACGAAGTTGAAGGAAAGGAATTTTTACAATTAAAATGATTTATTTCCGTTTTTACCCCCAATATTCCATCATTCCATTCTTCCATTATGACGGCACAAACAGGTTGCCACTAAAAAACCTGTTATTTCATTAGGTTGTATAATCTCTGAGACGTTGAATTACGAGGTCTGTATTGAGTGAATATACCTTAAGATAGGGTAAGATTGAAAATCGTCTCATGTTTATAATTGATACACACTTGTATCATGAGACAGGAATGAAAATTATTTATTAAGAGAAACAAGCTCTTTGCTGAGAATTCTAATATGCCCCATCTCCTCTTTAATAATCGTATCCAGCCTGTTCTTCCCCAGTTGATCAGGGACAAAATCCTTTAAGCCCAGATAAAATACTATTGAGTCTTTCTCGGCAACAATGGCAGCCTTGAGAATCTCTTTCATCGATGAAATATCAATTTTTTTTTCAAAGAAGACACGAGTATCTGCAAGTGCACGAAGATAAAGGGCAGATTCATTTTCCGGGTCAAAAACGGTTGTGATTTTTTCAGCATTGGACAGATCGGCCCTCAATAAAGCAAAGGTCTTTTCGTGTTCATCTTCCATTTCCGCAAGTCCGATTAAAAGCTCTTTGGCCAAAGGATCGGAAACGTTTTCAGCCGCTTTTCTGTAGAAGTTGGCGCCGTTCCTTTCGAGTTGTTCGGCCATTTCAAATACATCATCCGCAGTAAAATCATATACCATCTCTTTTGTCCTTTTTTATGAATTCGTAAAAAACCGTTTTTTGACTTTCAAATAACTAAATAATAACCTTTTGATATTATTGACAAGTTATTTTCGGTTGCAGTGTCGCGAAGCGGCAATAACTTAGCTTTTTACGAATTCATAATTTTCGATTATTTATCCATCCTGCATTCCTTATCCCACTCCGGGCATGCTTTCTTCATATCAGTTTGATATTTGAGCATACATTCACTACACTCCATCTCAACGTTTGGAACATCACCGAATCTTTCTCTGATTTCCTCGGTAGAAAGATGCGAAACAGCGCTGCATCCGCATTGAGGGCATGATGTTTCAATCTTGTAATGTTTTTTAGCCATGTTGCACCTCCCTTTTAACGCGTTAAAGAGAATCCGTCAAATTTTTTTCTTTAAAAAACTTATTAAAATTTGTATTGCAATGCTCATGCCAAAATATATCAAATCTGCTTCATTCCGTGTTTTGGCACGGTTATTGTATTAGAGATATCCTTAAAAATAAAAATATGTTCTTTCTGATTGGTGAAATTATTATGAAAGGGGTGCCATGGAATACAGAAAAGAAAAAGATTCATTAGGAACCATAAATGTCCCTGAAAGTGCTTATTTTGGGGCAAGCACACAAAGGGCAGTTGAAAATTTCCCTGTAAGCGGGCTTACATTTCCCTTATCATTTATTTATTCCCTTGCCCTTCTGAAAAAATGTGCTGCCATGGTAAACACTGAGCTGGGTCTGATGGACAAAAAGATATCCGGTGCCATTGTTGCATCTGCACAGGAGGTGATTGACGGAAAATTTGATGACCAATTTGTGGTGGATATTTTCCAGACAGGATCAGGCACTTCCACAAACATGAACATGAACGAAGTTATTGCCTCAAGGGCAAACCAGATAATTACAGGAAAAAAAGGAGGAAAATCTCCGGTTCATCCCAATGATCACGTTAATCTGGGTCAGTCGAGTAATGATGTGATACCATCGACCATTCATATGACTGCCTTAACTTTGATTAAAAATCACCTGATTCCCTCCCTTGTCACTCTTCAAGAGAGTCTTTTGCATAAGGCAGCGGAATTTGAGGATGTCAAAAAAATCGGAAGGACACATCTCCAGGATGCCGTGCCCATGTTTCTTGGTGATGAGTTCGGGGGATATGCAAGACAGGTGACGCTTGGAAAAAAAAGGATTGAAGCTGTTGAAGACCGTCTTGCAGAGCTTGCCCTGGGGGGAACGGCTGTTGGAAGCGGTTTAAATGCCCATCCTGATTTTGCAAAAAGAGTTATTGCGCTTATTTCAGAATATTCAAAACTTGATTTCAAAAAGGCAGAAAACCATTTCCAAGCGCAGGGAGCCCAGGATGCCGCGGTTGAAACCAGCGGGGCATTAAAAACCATAGCCGTAAGTTTAGTGAAAATTTGCAATGACATCCGGTGGCTTGCTTCCGGACCCAGGTGCGGGCTGGGTGAAATATCTATTCCCGCGCTTCAGCCCGGATCTTCCATAATGCCCGGAAAGATCAACCCGGTTATCCCGGAAGCCGTGATTCAGGTGGCGGCCCAGGTCATGGGAAACGATACAACGATCATGGTGGGTGGACAGTCCGGCAATTTAGAATTGAACGTCATGTTGCCGGTGATTGCTTACAATCTTCTACAATCCATAGATCTCCTTTCTTCCGGAGCTAAGCTTTTGGCTGAAAAATGCATCAGCGGCATCACCGCCAACAGGCAAAAGTGCACGGAAAATATTGAAAAAAGCTTGGCCATGGCCACATATCTGGTTCCTCATGTGGGTTATGACAAGGCAGCCTTAATTGCAGTTAGGGCCAGTGAGAAAGGAAAAAGCATTAGAGAAATCGTATTGGAAGAGAAAATCCTTCCTGAAAATGAATTATCAAAAACACTTTTTTCTGAAAACATCCCTGTAACAGATGGAAAAGAAAAGGTGCAGGAGTGAAGGTGGGTGAACCAATGAATCCGGACGTCATTATTATCAGATGTAACCACTGCGGCACAAAAAACCGTATTCCAAAAAACCGATTGGTAGGAGCGCTTCCCAAGAGCGAAATAGAGAAGAACATCCTTTCCATAATAGATTGAAAATTGTTTTTGTTATTCAACGGATTGAAACTTTTTCATAAATTTCCGGTCAATATAATCCTTGATTTTAAAGGCAAGTCTGCCTCCGAACAGAAGCCATTTTTTTCGTAATACTCCGGTGCTGTCTCCCATATTAAAAATAAGCAGATAATCTCCGCCCGGATCAAAGGGCATGAGGTCTGTTTCTTCCAGTGATGCCATTAGATTGTGATAAAGTACCGGATTTTCACGTACCGCATAAACCCCCACTTTATCCAGAGGCCGATCTTTAAAATAAATACAGTCACCGCCGCCAAAAATTTCCGGATACTCTGTACTCTGCAGGTATTTATTGACCAGCAGACCTCCATCCGGGCCGGTTGGCAGACCGGATTCTTCAAATATCGGCGACGGCTTAATACCAATAGCCAAAAAGATTACGTCCGTTTTATAATTTTTTCCCGATTCCAGTGTAATATGGCCGGTTTTGATCTCTTTAACATAGCCGGGTTCCAAAATTTCAATATGGCGTTTTGTGAGCGATACCATAACTTTTCTCCGGATATTATCCGGAAAGCGTGACATGAAATTTTCTCCTGCAAAAATTCGGATTTCGGGCATATTTTTTCCAAGATTCCGGGTCAGACCCCAGACGTTTCCTGCTATTTCAGCAGCGGAAGGACCGCCGCCGATGATGCTGATCGCTATTTTCTTCTGTGAAGCAAGTTCCAGAATTCGCGTCCGGGCATCGATAAGCTTTTCAATGGGCTTTACAGAATAAATATCTTTGCCATCATCTTTAACCAGGGTTGCGGGTACATAACTGCCGACATTAAATGAAATAACATCGTAGGGAAAACTTACATCTGATTCCAGGAATAGGGTTTTTCCCTCCGGATCCACACGCACAGCCTTTCCCGAAACAAAAGTGCCGCCCTGTTTTTCCACTGCATGCTTTGTGGCGAAACGGATGTCCTCAGGTGTATATATTTTACCGAGCATTCCCGGTCCCATGCCTGAGTAATAATGGTATGGCGAGGAGCCAATCACCGTAATATGGTGGCCTTTTTCAATGAATTTATGTAAATTCGCAAGTGTCACCATATGGGCATGGCCGCCGCCGACAAGTACGAGATGTTTTCCCATAGTCATCTCCTTACTATTTTTCTCAAATTTTTCACAACTTGACGATTTCCCCAATATTTTAATGGAGTTGCAGTAAGCTGGGTTCAAGGCTGTTTTTCTCATAACAGAAGCAAATTCTGTGCCAGCCTATTGTGAACATAAATTTTCAAGAGATAAAACTGGTGTAGCTGAAGCGACCGGATCAACACTATCATACATTAACTCACCGGAAAAATACATGTTGGCATAAAGTTTGCTTCAATTTCTAATCATATAATTATTAAAAATATCTATTCGGAGGTTTGATGGCATATGTCTTTAATTTTTGAACCCATAACCTTGGATAAACAAAAAGAGTATTCAGAATATTTTTCCATGTGTTCGCAAAAAACTTCCGATTACAGTTTTGTGAACCTGTGGGGGTGGGCGGAGGAATACGGGCTTACCTGGGCATGGTCGGATAAGCTTGTCTGGATAAAGCAGACGGTTCCGGAAGAATTATACTGGGCGCCTGTGGGCTTATGGCAGGGAGTTGACTGGAAGAGGTGTTTTGATGAACATTTTACCACCAAGACCATATTCAGCCGCATCCCTGAGACCTTGCTTCAGCTATGGAAAGACAGATTTAGCCATCTTATTACCATTGAGGAATCAAGAGGAGACTGGGATTATCTCTACTCTGTGACTGACCTCATCGAACTCAAAGGCAAGCGTTTTCATAAAAAAAAGAATCTCTTGAATCAGTTCAAGAAAAAATATGACTTTGAATATGTTCCTTTTGGGACAGATATGATCCATAAAGCTATGGAAATGCAGGAAGACTGGTGTGTCTGGCGCGACTGTGAGTCGTCTGAGTTGCTGGCCGCTGAAAACCGTGCGATTTCAAGAATTTTAAGCAAATGGGAAAACATACAAGTCCTCACAGGCGCTGCAATCATAGCCGATCAAAAAATGGCGGCGTATACCATAGCCGAAAGCTTCACAAAAGATACACTTGTGATTCATTTTGAAAAAGGAAACCAGGACTATAAAGGGGTTTATCAGGCGATCAATCAGATGTTCCTTGAACATTCGGGAAATAAATTTGAATTTGTAAATCGCGAACAGGACCTTGATAACCAAGGTCTTCGCAAGGCAAAATTATCATATAATCCGGTGGATTTTCTCAAAAAATATCGGGTTATCCTTAATGGTTCCTGAACGAAAAATCATTTTCAGGTACTAAATAGATTATCAAAGGAAAATTAGATCATCCAATATTGCAGCTCAATATAAACGTGTTCTTTTTTTTTAAAAAAAAGTTGACAATACCACAGTGTGTCACTATTTTTTTAAAGACATTAAACTTAAAATATTAGTTTACCGACTGCAATCTATTATTTGCAAGATTAAGAAAAGGAGCAAACTATGGGAAAAGATAGAAATCCGGTTCATAACAAAGGCTATCGAAATCTCTTTTGTCCATATTACAGAAGCTGTCTGGATCATGCAAGTAAACATTACTGGGAATATTGGAGTTGCTTGGATTGCCGGCATAAACGGGAACAAAAATCAACTGCAAACGTTCTTTTATCGCCGACCTGCGCTGATCCGTATTACTCCCTGTCACCGTCTTTCTATCGAAAGATCAAAAGCACTCCATTATAACCATAAGCTTTGCTCTGATACAGCAAAAGGAGGTGAACTCTATGAAGCGATTTATGATACCCAGAGTAGCTCACTGTACAGGTGGCTGCGATTTTTGGTCCTGGGTAAGACGTTAAACTGCCCGGACCATTATTTTATTAGACATCTCTATATCCTCCATTTTCCTGACGCAGCAGGTCAGGATAAAAATTTAAAAAAGGAGGCTCCAAAATGACAAAACAGACGTTTACCGTTCCGAATATTTCCTGCAACCATTGCGTAATGACTATTAAAAGCCAATTGAGTGAGTTGGAAGGCGTCGTATCCGTGGAAGGTGATGCTGAAAACAAAAGCATTACTGTTGAATGGGGCGACCCGTCTACGCTGGAAAAAATCAGGGATACCTTAAAAGAGATCAATTATCCCGCCTCCTAATGTCTTTACCTGGATCATAACCGTTTTTATTTCCGGATTGTAACAAAAATTAGAAAAGCTTCAAAATTCTATACGTTATGACTATTACAGATTCCAATCCGGCCGTGATCAGTATCTAAAAAATCACAAAACCTCTTGATCCGGATCACATTATTGAGGTAGAAGACAGAAGTCTTTTAATATTAGAACAGAAGTTAAGGGTATGGGCTTAAAACACCTAAAGGAGGAACCGACCTATGGATAAAAAAGTATTAGTGGCGATTGATGATTCTGAAAACGCTATGCGAGCAGTTGAATTTATAGCTAATTTATTTACAACGGATAACAAAATTACGTTATTTAATGTCATTCAAGACACTGCGGCCTTGTGTGAAATGAACAGTCCGGAGCTAACTCCTTATTTTAAATCTCAACAGAGCTCCTTCTGTCTGCTGGAAGAGAAAAAACAGGAACTGGTGAATCAGGCCGTGCAAAAAGCCAAAGAGATACTTATGGACGCAGGATTTGAAGAAAAGAATATCACCGTTAAATCAGAACTTAAAAAAAGCGGCGTTGCGAGGGATATAATAAACGAGGCCCAGTCCGGTTATAACGTTATTGTCATGGGAAGAAGGGGTATGTCCGGGATTAAGGATTTTATCCTTGGGAGCATTTCACAGAAAGTATTCAACTCGGCAAAGAATATTTCAGTTGTATTCGCAAATTAGTTGCTGTCCGAAAATATCTATTCCCCGATATTTCAATGTCAATCTGTTTGATTGCTTTAATTGGTATATTTCAGAAATTGAATGGTCAGGGATAAACAGCGTTATTTTTCCTTGACATGGTTACCATTTTTGTCTGATCATAATTAGGTTGTATGGATTTGAATAGAAAAAGACGACCATTTCCTGACCAGGTCCTGTTGGTAAAAAAAGGAATGGCAAGGGTCTATTGAAAAAAACTTATTTGAGCCGGCCAAAGCAAAAAAGATACCAGCATTAACACACAGGAGCCCAAAATGGACTATATCAAAATACGATTCATAAGCGATTTTGATCAGCTCGATCCCGAGTTCGAAAAAACCATTGATGATATGTTTCGGCCCATACGCCCCATGTTCATGCTATCCGCACGGAAATGGAAGCCTCAAATGGATATTTATGAAACTCCTGACCAGATTCTTATTCTGGCTGAAATCGCCGGAGTCAAGAAAGAGGACCTGGAATTGGAAATCAGCAACAAGGCTGTCAGGATTTATGGGAACCGTGCTGAATTTCCTCGCGGAGAAAACGCAAAATACAGACTGGCTGAAATCCAGTATGGAAGGTTTGAACGCGTCTTATACCTTCCGACGCCCATTGATCCTGAAGTGGTTTCAGCGTCATATTCAAACGGTTTTCTCCAGATCCGACTGGCCAAACCTTCGCTTGATAAAACACGCAAGATACCCATTACAGAAGGATAGGCGTTATTTCGTTTCTCCTATTTTCCTTCAAAAAAATGTAAATTGGAGGTAGCCATGACACAGCCTCAGTCATCCAGTGAAATCAAGACGGATAAATTGCCTGAAATTCTTTCTATTCTCCCTATGATTGATGCAGCTCTTTTCCCCAAAATGGTTTTACCCCTTCTTGTTATACAGGAACGATCGATCCAACTGGTGGACGAAGCCATGTCCCGGAATCGTATCATCGGTCTTGTTGTGGCAAAAGAACCGATTCGGGAAGGCAAGTATACGAAAGAGGATCTGCATGAAGTGGGGACAAGCGCTTTGATCCTTAAAATGGCAAAAGCCGAAGACAACAGATTGCAATTGCTTACCCAGGGCATGGAGCGGTTCCGTATAAAAGAGTTCATCAAAGGCAAGCCCTACCCCCGGGCCCGGGTGGAGTATCTTAAGGATACAGATAAGAAGGATAAGGAAACAGAGGCCCTGATGTCCAACATGATAAGCCAGTTCACCCGGATTGCCGAGCTTTCTCCGGGGCTGCCCCCTGAAATTGTTACCATGGCAAAATCCATAAATGAGCCCGGTATATTGGCCGATATGATTGCCTCTACCATCAACTCCAGCCTTGAGGAAAAGCAGGCGGTGCTGGAAATTTTTGATGTCAAAGAACGGTTAAAACAAGTGACCCGGCTGATTAACTATCAGTTGGAAATCTTAGAGCTCGGAAACAAGATACAATCCCAGGTCAAGGGGGATATGGATAAACGGCAAAGAGAATACTATCTGCGGGAGCAACTCAAAAAGATCAAGCAAGAGCTGGGCGAAAAAGATGAGGCCTCGGTTGAAATTGAAGACTACAAAGCTAAAATCGAGGAAAAAAATCTTCCCGAAGAAGCCCGCAAAGAGGCCGAACGGGAACTCGGCCGCCTTTCCCGCATGCACCCGTCTTCTGCGGAATATACCGTGGCATCAACCTATCTGGACTGGCTGACCACCCTCCCCTGGCATGAAAGCACGGAAGACAACCTGGATATAAAAATGGCAAAAAAGGTTTTGGATGACGATCATTACGGACTTAAAAAACCCAAAAAGCGGGTCATCGAATACCTTGCCGTGCGCAAGCTCAAGCCCGAGTCAAAAGGTCCTATCCTGTGTTTTGCGGGCCCTCCCGGCACCGGCAAGACATCGCTGGGCAATTCAATCGCCCGGGCGTTAGGGCGAAAATTTATCCGTATTTCCTTGGGAGGCGTAAGGGATGAGGCTGAAATCAGAGGACATCGGCGTACCTATGTGGGCGCCCTTCCCGGCCGCATTATCCAGGGAATTCGCCGATCCGGATCAAATAATCCGGTATTTATGCTGGATGAAATAGACAAGGTGGGGAGCGATTTTCGCGGAGATCCTTCATCGGCCCTGCTGGAGGTTCTTGATCCTGAACAGAACTTTTCTTTTTCGGATCACTATCTGGATGTGCCCTTTGACCTGTCTAAAGTCATGTTCATAACCACCGCCAATATTCTTGACACCATACCGCCTGCCTTAAGGGACCGAATGGAAGTGCTGACGCTTCTGGGCTATACTCTTGACGAAAAGATTAAAATTGCGACAAGATATCTCATCCCCCGCCAGCGCGACGCTCATGGTCTAAAGGCTAACCAGATATCTTTTACAAAAGGGGCGTTAAAGCAGATCATTTCAGGCTATACCCGAGAAGCGGGATTAAGAAATCTTGAGCGGGAAATTGCATCGGTTTGCCGGGGGGTGGCGGCCAATATCGCAGAAGGCGAGGCCGTATCTGCTAAAATCAGGATTGATGATATTTCCAAGTATCTTGGTCCGATTCGCCTGATTTCCGAAGTGAAATCAAGAATTTCAACACCCGGCATTGCCCTGGGGCTTGCCTGGACGCCCACCGGAGGAGAACTCCTTTTTATTGAAGCCACATCCATGAAAGGGAAAAAAGTACTGACCTTAACCGGTCAGTTGGGGGATGTTATGAAGGAATCTGCAACCGCAGCCTTAAGCTTTATTCGGACAAATGCGGCATCTCTCAAGATTGATGAAGATTTTTTTGAAAACAGTGATATTCACCTGCACATCCCCGCAGGCGGCATACCCAAGGACGGCCCTTCCGCCGGTGTTACCATGCTTACCGCCCTGGTATCGCTGCTGACCAAAAAAACCATCCGAAAAGATCTTGCGATGACCGGTGAAATAACCCTGAGAGGGCAAGTGCTGCCGGTTGGCGGTATAAAGGAAAAGGTTCTGGCGGCCCATCGCGCAGGCATTAAAACCCTTATTCTGCCAAAGCAGAATGAAAAAGATCTCGAAGACATACCCGAAAAGGTTAAAAAAGAAATCCATTTTCATTTTGTTGACAAAATGATGGATGTGTTAAAAATAGCATTGTAATAAAATAACCATCGGATCTTCTTAAGCTAAAAGCAAGCTCATTGCTTATGACAAATTCTGATCACCCCAAATCTCGATCACTGCTCCTAATGGTAGCGGGCGCCAAAGGAGCAGTGGCTTCCACCGTAGCCGTTGCTGTGGCCAAATTACAAAAAGACCCGGACACCCTCTTACCCAGCTTAACCACCCGCAACAGTTTTCCCTACCTGGCGCCGCCCCATGCCGTACACATGGCAGGTTGGGATACGCAACCGGCAAAACTTACCGATTGTGTTAAAACTCACGGGGTGGTACCTGAAAATATCTGGAAACGGTATCAGTCAAATCTCGATGAAATCCTCATATTCCAGGCCCCGCTCCTGGATCTGAATCTCAAAGCACAGGTCCGACACCTGATGCAGAACATACAGGACATCAAAAAACAGTATTTCAATGCGCTGCCGGTCCTGATCAACCTCCTGCCGGCCGGCATTCAATTAGATCTTGAAAATTTTACGAGTCTGTCGCAGCTCTATTCCAAAGTTGATCCCGCGGATTTTCCGGATCTGGCCTATGTCCTGGCATCGATTCTATCCGGAATCCCGGTGATAAATTTCTCGCCAAACCATGTGGAATTTCCCGTTATTATTCAACAGGCCATTAAACACCACGTTCCCATATGCGGCCGTGACGGTAAGACCGGCCAGACTTATTTTAAAGTGGTCCTGGCCTCGGCTCTGAAAGCCCGATGTCTCCATGTAGATGGATGGTACAGCCTGAATATCCTGGGAAACGCCGACGGAAAAAACCTCATGAACCCTGAGCGGGTCGCGGGCAAAATGGCCAATAAAACCCAGCTTCTGGATGATATCCTGGGATATCCTGTGGGACAAAAATACGGAGAGCCTTGTCACAAAGTTCATATTGATTACTACCCGCCCCGAGGTGACGCCAAAGAAGCCTGGGATGTCATCGATTTTCAGGGGATGTTCGGTCTGCCCATGAGTATCCGTTTGAACCTTCAGGGCCGGGACTCCATCCTGGCCGCCCCGTTGATTCTGGATCTTTCACGCTGGATGGCCGTTCTGAAATCGGCGGGCCGCTCCGGACTGATTCCGGAACTGGGATTTTATTTTAAAAAACCTCTGGGCAAGAATCCGCCGCTGAACTTTCAGGACCAGGTCTACAGCCTTCGGGAACTGGAAAAAGAATGTGATTCCCTGAATGCGCGTAAATAAAATGGGAAAAAATCATGATTTTCGCCTACAGCACCAATGCCTTTGTTAAGTTTTCACTTTTTGAATCTTTGGAGAAAATCGCGGGACTGGGCTTTCGAGGTGTTGAAATCATGGGGGACAGACCCCATCTTTATCCGCCCGACTTTACAGCGGTGGATTTGGCCCGGGTTAAAAAAACACTCAAAAAATATAACCTGAACGTCACCAACATAAACAGCTTTACCCTTTTTGCTGTAGGAGACACGTATCTTCCGTCCTGGATCGAGCCTGAGAAACAAAGACGCGACATCCGCATCCGGCATGCCAACGACTGTTTGAAAGTGGCGGACGCGCTGGGGTGTAAAAACATTTCCGTTCCCCCGGGAGGCCCGTTGAACACCCTGTCGCGGAAGGCTGCCATGTCTCTGTTTCATCAGGGCATGGAACAGGTCATTCCTCTGGCCGAACAACTGGGCGTAAAAATCCTGGTGGAACCGGAACCGGACCTGTTGATAGAAAATACCGCGGAGTTTAAATCCTTTATCAAAAACGTAAAATCTCCTGCCGTGGGATTGAATTTTGATATGGGCCACTTTTTTTGCGCAGGTGAAGATCCATCGGCGGCATTCGAAGAACTCTTTGAATGGGTGGGGCACGTTCATTTAGAAGACATTGCCGCCAGCAGGGTTCACAATCACCTGATTGCCGGGCACGGTGTTATCCGGTTTCTTGATATTTTCAAAACCATGATTCGGTTGAATTATCAGGGCCACATCAGCCTGGAACTTTATCCGTACGTGGACACCCCGGAATCGGCCGGCCGGGAAAGCCTTTATTACCTGCGCCCTATTTTTCACCAAGCCGAGCTGAACATCCTTGATTAAAGCATGCACAGAAAGATGTGCATGCATGCACATTTTTTTGTGCATTATTTAGGGTTCCCTCCCCTCATCAAACTTTCCCATCTCCAATTCATCTGCGGCGAGCTTAATCGAATCCACACTTTTAATACCTGCTATGACAAATTTTTAAGGTCTTAAAATTGTTGGGATATTGTTTTTTAATGGGGCGAATTCATTTTACAGGATTTGCCCTTAGATTTTTTCTGGATTTTTAGATAGATGTAATCAACACTAATTGACGTCGGCTTTGTAGTTTGGCAAAAAATGTCAGGTTTTGAAAAGCACGATTTTTATGAAATATTCGCAATGTATCCCAAAAGATGCCAGGTCTGAGGTAACAAATGGATATCTTAAAAACGTTCTAGACTTGATATTTACAGTTCGAGTTTGATATCTATCAAATTGTTTATGATGAGATCATGGCAAGAGAGCACACACTTTTAAATGATCAATTTTCGTGCTATAGTCTCAATAGAGCACAAGCTGAGCAAGATCTGAGCTCTGTATTGGATATCACATCATCTCCTTCCACCTGAAATTGAATATATCACAACAATTTGGTATGCATAAAAAACGATTTTATGGCAAACTGTCGTAAAAATTCGATGAGCATTTCTTCTGAGATATCTCAATGAAATATCTCAATATGATGTAAAATTAGGTATTTGCAAGATATCAAAGTTTTTGCTCGCCCGATTGTTATCGGTTATTCTCAAATATTAAAAGTTTGAAGACTGAAAGGCGGATACAATATCGCACTATTTTGGATACGAACCGTGAGGTTTACGGTGGTTTTAATCGTCAAGACTTGGAAGTTGTCCATCATACCATTGCCGATCA
>JBARSG010000516.1:0-3330 GCA_049644625.1 Desulfobacterales bacterium
CGATTACATATATCTTAAACATGAATTAGAATTAAAAAGTAAACACCTTATCTGCCTCCATGGACAATTCATAAAGATCATCCATCCAGGCGATAGGGCAGGAACTTGATCCCTCCAGACCGTGGGATTTCATGCACACCCCTCAAACGTAAAAATCTCCCTCAAATTGATTCACCTCTTCCATCACATTAAACTCTTCACTACCGCTTTTTTCGAAAAGAACCCCTTTTCCAAGCATGAAAACGCTTACTTCATCGCCTTTCTTTACGGCGACATTGGCAAGCCTTATTGCGTTGAAAATGGTTTCTCCCTCATCTGTGGAAATAATGAATAAGACCTTCATAGTTTACACCTTTTAGTAGACCTTATCGTTATCATCTTTTTTTATTGAAATGAGAATGCAAGGCATCAAATACATGAATCAATTTCCGATTTTTGGTTTCATTTAAAATTTTGTGATTTCTGCCAGTATTTGGGCTACAAACAATTTAGCAGGCATTGTGATATCTGTAAAGATTTTAGGCAGAGACCTACAATTTTTAGAGCTTTTTTTCATCCTAAGGCAGGAATATTGGTGCGAAAATGCGCTTTAAGAAAAATACGATTTTATAATATTCCTAGTCGTCTTTTTCGGGAGGCTTGAGTTTCATTCTAAAAATCAACAAAAAGGCAATGCCAATGATGCCAATAAGTCCCGCTTTTCTCATACCTTCTGGATTGGCATATCCATAGAGGGCCCGGAAATAGTAAGCATAACGAGGATCTATCTGCCAGGAGGATCTAATGTCCGCAGCCGATAGCTCTTTCCTACCGGTCTTCCGGAAGGCCTTGGCTCTTGTTCGATAGGCGTCTGCAATGTTCCTCGGATCTCCACCAAGCTCAATGGCCTTGGTTGAATCCAAAATAGTTAGGTCATAATTGCCACTGAGATAATAAGCCTCTGCTCGCTTGGAATAGGCGCTGGCCTGTTTAGAATCTATTTCGATTGCACGTGTGAAATTGTAAATGGCCAATTGGTAGTCTCCGCTTTTAAGATAACCCATGCCCAACATCCGATAGGCTTCGGTTTTTGGAGGTGCAAGTCTAATATAGGCCTGAAAATCCTGAATAACATTGTCAAAATTTCTCTGATAAAAATAGAGTATCCCTCGTTTCTCATAAGCCTCCGCCAGGTTTGGAGCCAACTCCAATGCTTTGGAAAAGTATTTGATCTTCGTGCGGGTTACTGTACTTTTAAGGCCAAGGTTAAAGTAATCCGTTGCATTTTCGCCATAAACAGAAAGCGCTGACAGCATAAGAAATATCAGATAGCAGATGACTTTTCTTTGCATACACTTACCTTTTTGTTACTCTTAATTTTGAATCATAACAGATTTCTTTTGTAAATCGCAAATATTTTGCTATTCAATTTTTTAAGGTTAAAGGCAGAGTCAATACACAGGACTTAATGCCTGTATATTGACTCTTGAAGGTTCCCTGGGCTATTTATGCAAAATTCGAACAGGCCAGGTTCCATTTATTCCAGCGTTTCATATCCTCGTTCACTGAAAGAGTAGGTGAGATGTAATATAAGAATTGAGCTGAAAAAAATTCAGAACCTATTGCTAAAATCATATGTATAAAATCGATCGAGTCAAAAAGAATATATCACAATGTGGTAGATTTAATCAGATGAGGAAGATATGTCATGCATGAAGATACCTTACCATAAACACATCCTAAAATCAGTTCGTGCTGATTACATATATCTAATAAGATCATCTACTGATACTTATAACCTTGGATCAATATGACCGGGGCCTCCACATTCTGGGGTATAACAAGTAACGTTCAGAAAATCGCACTTCTCATTGCATTGTGAGCATGTGTCTGGCGGCATTGAAGCAGTGATGAGGAATCCGCATTTAGAACATTTCCAGTAAGTTTGGTTGCATTCAGGACAGATATCTCCTTTGAATTTCCCATCAGCAGTATAGCCGCAGTGAGCACACGCATATTCTTCTTGTTTGCTTCCCATTTTCCTTAACCTCCTTTTACAATTCACTTTCAAAAAATATAAAACTTACAAGATGGCCGTATAAAGACCGGGCCAAAAACATCCGGTCATAAATCAAGCCAGATTTCGGATTCGTTTCCGCAATAACTGCAAACCGCATGCCCTTTGGTTTGTTGCTTAATTGCTTTCGGAGCCGATTTCGATTCGACCTTTTGGATCTCTTCTTCAGGTTCCAGAGAGCAGGTAATCATCATTTCAGCTTCGTTTCCGCAATTTTTGCAATGACAAACTTGTTTAAACTTTTTTTCTACCATATCCTTCCTCCTTATCACTATATCAATATTAAAAAATAGGTGCTGGTCTCTTCCAGTACCTTCAAATATCTAATTTATTTTATTGTGACGTTGCTTTGACTCGTTCCTCCTGTGACATCTCCGCAAGTTTTTCAACCTCTTTTACATCTAGGCCCAGACCTTCGGCCACGCGTTGACCGTATTCATAGTTGGCTTTCATGAAAATCGCAGTCTTGTAATGGTTAAGCGGCACAGAATTAAAAGAATCTGTAAGAGGTGGAGTTGAATTGAGGGGATGATATCCTGTGCTTCTATTTAATTAACATTAAATGGCCAGAACGTCAAATTTTTCCATGAAGAATGGGTTAAAGTGGATGAACCGATTGTGGAATAGGTGACCTAAAAATGCGGGCATTTGATAGGATTCAGATCATACGCTGAGACCGTTGATATCCAGTACATGCACCATTCACAACAACAATTGATATTCAGATATCATATTATTGGTGCTTTCGCTTGTTTCAATTAATGGTGTCACCATGATTTTTTAATCCTGAACTTTATGCTTTTTGGAAGAAATTAGTTCATTGATTGCTTTGTCAAGCTCAGAAAGTTCAAATGGTTTTGACAATACCTCGTCCGCTTGGGATTCTGTAGCAAACGCTTCGGGATATTCCCCCCATCCAGTTATTGCTATAACGGGCATGTCAGGGAATTTTTTCTTAATCATTGAAATTAGACCTATTCCACTTATTTGTGGCATAACGATATCTGTTATGATCAGGTCAAATCCTTGTTGATCATTTTCAAGTAATTTCAGTCCTTCCAAACCATTTGTAGCTGAGATGACATCGTATTTTTTGTCAGTAAGAAAATGGCAAAGATTAGCCAGAACATGCTCGTCGTCATCAATTATTAGTAATCTTAGTGACTGGTCCATGCTATTTAGTTTTCTCCATGTTGTGATTTCTTGCCTTATGTTGTGTGTCTGCCTATCCAATTGAAATATATGGAGATATTTACCAAGGCTTTGGAAGTCGA
>JBARSG010000517.1:0-7177 GCA_049644625.1 Desulfobacterales bacterium
AAAATAAACACAAAAAGCTTTTAACCGGTTGCGAATGTTTTAACCGTCATTATTTCCCAAAGAGTCGCTAATGTCAAAAAAAACCATACCCAAAAAAAATAAAGCCCGGATTGCCATAATTCGTAAAATACTAAAAACTGCATTTCCGAATGTCAAAACCCGGCTGCGTTACAGGAACCCTTTTGAGCTGCTTGTGGCAACCATACTGTCTGCTCAGTGTACGGACAAACAGGTTAACAGCGTAACAAAAAATTTGTTCAACACACTGAAAACTCCCGACGCTTTTGCCCACGCATCCATTGAGACTATTGAAAAACTTATTCGACCCACAGGTTTTTTTCGCAACAAAACAAAAAACATCAGAAAATGCTCTGCATGTCTTATAGAAAAATACAAAGGTGATGTGCCGCAAACCTTGGATGAGCTGGTTAAACTTCCCGGGGTAGGGCGCAAAACCGCCAATGTGGTTCTTGGCGCTGGGTTTGGTATTCCGGGAATTGTTGTGGACACCCATGTGGCAAGGATTTCGAGAAGACTCGGGCTCACAGAAAACCGTGATCCCGTAAAAATCGAGTTTGATTTGATGAAAATCATTCCCAAAAAAGAGTGGAATGACTTTTGTTTACAACTTATTTACTTTGGAAGAGCTGTTTGCAGGGCAAGAAAACCCGAATGCTCCACATGCCCCCTTTATGATCTGTGTGATTTTACGGGTAAAACTTCCTGACCTGCTTAAAATTTCTAAGTATAATATATTTTCGTTTTACTCAAATTTCACTTTGCCTTTGGAAGCAAGATCCAAACAGGCGTCAACCACCACGGGATCAAATAAGATCCCTCGCTTATTGCGGATTTCTTCCAAAGCCTCATCTAAACCGAGTGCCGCTCGGTAAGGTCGATGAGAGGACATGGCCTCAATCACATCTGCCACCGCCAGGACTCTTGCTTCCAAAAGAATTTTCTCCCCTTGAATTCCCAGAGGATATCCGGATCCATCCATTCTTTCATGATGCTGCAAAACGATTTCGGCAACAGGCCATTGAAATTCTATGCCTTTTAAAATGTCATAGCCCACCTGACAATGATTTTTAATAATATTTCTTTCGTCTTTTGTTATCTTACCGGGTTTACTGAGAATCTCTGCTGGTACGGATATCTTGCCGATATCATGAAGCAACCCTGCAATACGGAGCCCTTTAATCAGATCTGAAGAAAGGCCCATGTGTTCTGCTATGGAACAAGCGAGTTTGGTAACATTTTTTTGGTGACCGGAAGTGTAAGGGTCCCTGATTTCGGCCGTGGATGCCAATGCGGCAACGGTTTGTTCTTGAGCATTTTGTAATTTTTCGATGTTTTTTTTAAGTTCCTTATCCGCCCGGTTTCTCTCGGCAAGAAGGATGCGCTCTTTGAGAACCCGTTTTAGTCTTAGCATTAACTCCTTGGGATTAATGGGTTTTTGAAAAAAGTCACTGGCACCGCTTTCTATAACTTTTTCATAATCAAAATTTTCCGCAAATCCGGTCATAACGATGATGTCAGAATCATAATTTTCTTTGACTTTCTTGGTTAATTCGATTCCGTTTAGATCCGGCATTCTGATGTCTGTTATGATGATATCTACTTTCTTGCTGTCGCCGGCCAAAATTTTTAAAGCTTCTATTCCGCTTTCGGCAATTGTACATTCATAGCCGGCCCATTCGATATTTTGCTGAATCATATCCCTGATGAGTTCCTCGTCTTCTACAACCATAATATGAAAGTGCTCAGGGCTTTTTTCGTTGATCTCGTTCATCATTTTTCTCCTAACACCGAAACCATGTATTTACTAAGTTTGATCCAACAGTTTCCGGATTTTTACCGAAATTTCTCCCACACGGACAGGTTTCATGACATACGCTCCGATATTTAGAGATCCGGCCTTATCTTCCGCGATCATCTCCATGTATCCGGTGCAAAGAATAACCGGAATATCCGGACGAATCCGTATTAGCTGCTCGACCAGTTCCAGACCCATCATTTCCGGCATGGTCTGGTCGGTAATAACCAGATCAAATTGTTGGGGTTGTTTACGAAAAGTATCCAGGGCTTCAATGCTGCTTTTCTTCGAAATAACTTGATAGCCGAGTTTTTCAATCATCGAATGCATCATTTCCAACACATCTTCCTCATCATCGATCAGCAAAACAGATTCATGGCCCATAGGAAAGTGTTGCTCAGTAAATATCGCCGGTATTTCGTCTAACCCGGTATCGGTAAGAGACAGATAAACTCTAACCGTCGTCTCCTTACCCGGATCACTGTCAATCCTGATAGTCCCCTGATAGATTTGAAGAATTTCATCTGCCCCGTATAGACCTGTCTCGGTTCCTTTACCCTGGGCATGGAGTGTAACATGAGAATCTAAAATATGTTCCATGTCTTTATGTTCGATGCTGTGGCCTGTATGGCTCGCGGTCAGTTGCAAATAGCCCCCTTTTTTCAGATCGGTTTTTGAAGACAACTCATGGGAATCAATATCCACTTCTGACAGGGTCACTTCCAGTATACCGCCTTTCTCTTTCATGGCATGATGTGCATGGGTGCAAAGATCCATTATTAACTGTTGTATCTCGGAGGGGCTGGCTATAACAGGGCCGCAGGCATTATCTATGTTTTGACGAATTTCAATGGTTGCCGGGAACCATGCCCTCGCCAGTTTAAGGGTTTCTTTTATAATGTATTGAACTTTCAGAGGCTTCCTCTCCCGATCGTCCTGCCGACTGTAGTCGAGAATCTGTTGAGCAAGGTCTTTCGCACGATTGGCCGCTTTAAGAATTTTTTTAAGGTTGCTCTTAACCCTGTTATGTTCAGGTACGTCATACATACTCATCTCGGCGTACCCGATTATCGGGAAAAGCATGTTGTTAAACTCGTGGGCAATACCACCGGCCATAGTTCCCATTGCCTCCATCTTCCGGGCTTGTTGAAGCTTATCTTTAAGTTTGACCTTCTCTTTTTCTGCATCATGGATTCGTAATGCCATATTGATCAGAGCCGTGAGCTCAACTTCGTCGAAGGGTTTTTTCAGGAAACTATCAACTCCGGCCTCTAATCCTTCAACACGACTTATAGAATCCGATTTGACCTCCGTGATCATAATGATCGGGATATGTTTGGTCTTTTCGTCAGATTTTAGTCTGTTACAGACCTCATATCCGTCCATTCCCGGCACTTCAATATCTAGTAAAATCACACCGGGCGACTCATTCTTTGCTTTTTCTATTCCTTGGAGCCCGGATTGGGCCGTGATCACCAGACAGTCAGAAACGAATTCGTTTAATAAGGTGGAAATAGAAGTTAGATCATCCTCTTTATTGCTAATTAACAGTATGTTAGTCATAATTTTATATTTCGGCCTTTCTACAATGTTTAAAAAACGCCCTTGTCTGAAAACGCTTTAATCTGGTTTTCTGTATAGCCGAGTTCCTTCAAGATGGATTTCGTGCTTTCTCCGAAACCCACCGGCTCCGTTCGAATAGTGCCGGGAGTCTCGCTCAGCTTGACCGGCACCCCAAGAGCCTTAATCTTTTCTCCGTTTTTTTGCAGAATATCAATCACCATTCCTCTATCCATGAAAAGAGGGTCTTTAAGCACCTCATTGAGATTTTGAACCTTCCCCCAGCAAACATCAAGATCGCCAAGCTCGGCTTCCCACTCGGCCAAGCTCTTTTTCTTGAAGCTCGTCCGCATGAAATCGAGAATTTCGTTTCGACGGTTTTCGTTATACTGAAGGGGTCCGTACTCTGGAACTCCCAGGTGATCGCAAAGTTTTTTCCAGAAACGGTTTTCCACAGCGCCGATGGTAATATGACGACCGTCTGCTGTTTCGTAAGTGTTATAAAAAGCGTAACGATGGGAAAGAAGCGACTCACCGCGTCTGGGGTCTTCCCCCGTGCGTTGCCGGAGGAAAAGGGTTAGCGGCAGGAGGCTTACCATGCCGTCGGTCATGGAGATATCGATATATTGCCCTTTTCCGGTCTTTTGCCTGAACAACAAAGCCAAAAGAACTCCGATGGCGGCATTCATTCCACCGCCTGCAATGTCTGCAATCTGTACTCCTGGAATAGACGGCGGACGGTCCGGTTCTCCCATGAGATCAAGAACACTGGAATAGCCCAGAAAGTTCACGTCGTGTCCGGCCCGATTCCGATATGGTCCGATCTGACCGTATCCGGTAATGGAGCAGTAAACAATTTTGGGATTGATTTTACGAACCGTATCATAGTCAATGCCGAGCTTGTGAACCACACCGGGCCGAAATCCCTCCAAAAAGACATCTGTTTTTTTCACCAGGCGGGAAAAGACTTCCTTGCCTTCTGTGGTCTTCAAATTTAAAGACATATGTTCTTTGTTTCGATTGACCGTGGTAATAAAAAGGTTGTCCGCCATAAAACGTTTGTCCTCCACAGAAATTACGCGTGCTCCATGGTCTGCCAGGATCATGGAACAAAAAGGCCCCGGCAGCATACGCGACAGGTCCAGGACCGTTATTCCGGATAAGGCACCTCTTTTTGGCATGTGTATACCTTTTTTATGGATTAACTGTGGCAATCCTTTTTTCGAGACCCGTGGCCGAAACAAGTTCTCCCACAAAGCTCCCAACCACGACTTTACTTTTTATTTTAACGGGCATTCGACGTCTATCTGCGGTAACCCATACTTGGATTTTAGCATTTTTGCTTTTCTCAAATACACCGCCCACGTGTTTTATCTCAGGTTCTATAAGATAGGTATCATATGTACCGCTTGCCAATTTAAGTATTTCTTTTTTTATAACAAATGCTTTGCCGATGATG
This sequence comes from Desulfobacterales bacterium, assembly GCA_049644625.1. Taxonomy (GTDB): domain Bacteria; phylum Desulfobacterota; class Desulfobacteria; order Desulfobacterales; family UBA11574; genus S5133MH16. The sequence continues at coordinate 4,836 of JBARSG010000517.1, forward strand.
CATTTTTTCCCATCCGTCACCGGGCGTTCAATAATCAAGTTTTTTTTGAGATCAAAAAGACGTGTGTAATAAAAAGCAGATAACGGATCGAAAGATCCCTTTAATACGTCAATCGGTTCTCGGACATTTTTCAGAGTGGAATATTGAGCTTTATTCTTATCCCAATTGAAATTCACAACCACATCTCTCTTGGTTTTCCCTTCGCGCTGTTTTTTTTTATACAGGATTGTGTGAGTCATTTCAATGTCTGTATAGGCATCTATTCGATCCCGAACTTTATAAATATAATCAATAAATGAATTGGATTTGGCCGTCAACACAAAGTGGTATGCTTTAACACCCTTTATGGTTTCTATAGGGAGAATCTCCAAAATGCCTTCCCCAGCAGGTACAATCGTCCATTTAAGCTGAAAGGTCAGTTTTTCACCCTGATAAAAAGGAAAATCTTTTTCAACCGCTTCGATGTTTTCGTTTAAAATGAAAATCGTTAAAATTGCCGCAATAATGAATGTAATGCGCAACAAAACTTTAGTGTTTGAGTTATAGCTATCTGGAAATACTGTTTTCATCACACGGACCTCAGAGACAAGTGGCCTATAACAAATATGCAAACTCTGTATTAATAACATCAAATAGCTCTTCACCGATGGCAAGCCCTATATCGATAAACTGTGGACCGTATTTTTTCCCCGTATCTGTACGGAATGTGTGCCTTATTTTAGCAATTTTTTTCATTCCGCCGGGATAAAGTTCCATAAATTTCACAACAGGAATTTTAAAAAATGACGCCATTGTCCATACGGTATCGCTAAAGTTGTCAGGCCCCCACCGAAATTTGTCGGCATCATAAAGGCAGTCGGAAACAAGCGAACCTTGCAGGGTGTTTGATTTTACAGTATTTTTGAAGGCTTCATGGTTTCGAATGGCCAAACAAATGTCCTCGATTTCGTCAGGATCAAAGGGATATGTTGTCAGGACGTTCCTGGCGTAGGCAGCTCCACGGACCGCGTGATTTTCTTGTTTGCGTTTGATATCGTGGAGAAGAGCAGCGCATTGGACAATAATGGCTCTGCGATTTATAACGTCATTGGAAGAGCCAACAAATTTGTTCTCAATGATCATTAAGGCGCCGGCGTCCATGGCCACCTTTACTGCGTGCTCAAGGCCATGTCCAAAGCCATCTTCTAACTTCTTGGCAACAAACGTTCGTAATTGAACAGTGAAGGGATTTGTTTCAAAATACTGACGGGACAATTCATTTGATGGAAAATGGTCCTGATAAAAATCAGGGGAAGGATAATGGGAAACAATCTGGAGGGCCCTTTTACGAATAGGAGCATATATAAGCTTCATATCTTCCGATATAATTTAATAGAATTCAATTAAAAGTGTCTAAAGTGACCTAAAGTGACCTAAAGTGCCTAAAGTTATGGTGTCGCTCCGCTCCGCTGTTTTTATATAATTGACAGAATTCCTTAACTTTAGCTCACTTTAAACTTTAGTTCACTTCAAACTCTTGCAGCGATTCTTCGGGCAGAGCCGGAGAACTCTGACCTGGCCCAAAGGACCAGGTTTTTCAGGGTAAAATAAATTCCCGGGAATTTTTTTTACGTTACCGGCAAAGAAAAAAGGTTGCCACAAACCTTCCATTTGCCGTCTTCCTTTATAACATTAATGATTTCATCAACCTCATGGGTTGCCCCGATGTTGAATAATTTAGCGACAATCGGATAAACAGGGTTTATCGAAACTCTAATTTTGCCGGTTATCCGGATTTGTGCTTCATTCTCTTTTTTAGATATGGTTTCAGTTTCTATATGATAAAGTTTATTTTTCATGAAATTTATTCCAAAACCCCTCTCTTTGGCCTCTTTGGCCGCAAGGTAAATATATTGGTCGATAACATCGACATCTTCAGAGGCCAGCCGTTCCTTGCAGATTTTTTTGGCCATGGATTTGTCGAGGTTAAAATATGCTTTGCTGAATTGAACAACCGCTTTGTTTGGGGTGTCTATAGCGTCCGCAACAGAAAAAAGTAACTGTACCAAAAATCCGAGGGTCAGAACCAGAATTATTCCTGCGCCCTTGCTTAATCGTACCATTTAATAGTCCTCCTTCTGAATATCCTTTATGACAAATATTTAAACAAAAAATCTATTTAGTGTCCATCCATAAATCTATATTGGGCACAAATTAAGTTTCCAATGCAGAAATTAGCAATTTTTCGCAAGGTCAAGGAAATCAAGGAATTACGCGGAGGCGTACAAGTGGTACGCCGCACAAGTAATTCCGCAGATTGACGCAGAGATTGCGGAAAAGGGCAATTTCTGGATGGAAACTAT
>JBARSG010000518.1:0-7866 GCA_049644625.1 Desulfobacterales bacterium
TCATTGCACCAATCCATACATATAAGAATCCCCAGTAGGCCCCAAATATGGCAGCTCCCAGGCCCGTCAACAAAGTGCCGGGAAGAAAAAGGCAAACACCCACGGCATAGATCGCCATATATACCACCGGTGCCCATAAACCGGCGGTTTCAAGAAAACGGCCAAGAGCTTCGGCCGTAAGATAATTTTTGACCGGTGTAAAGCGGATCAATAAAATGGCTCCGATAATAAAGGCTGCAAAAATAATCGCCTTAAACACCGCTTTCGATGGTTTTTTTGTCGGTTGTTGTAAGGTTTCTTCCACTTCTCTGATCCTTTCCTTTATTTTTGGACACAGATGAACACAGATTTTCAAAATTTTAATTTCCGTTTAAAGACCAGTCGTAATACAGGTATTTAATCTTGATTTTTGATCTTTTTGCTTCCAATTCCTTTTCAAGATCTTCTTTGGCGTATTTAATGAGAAAACCGATAACATCGTTGTTGAAATCTTCCGGGAACCATTTGAATATTTTACTAATATAAAGCGTGTTGTCCTCAAGATAATTTCGCTGGGGATTATTGATAAATGTCCGCACTGAATGGTCAAGCTGCCGGTCTAAAGTGTCTCCGCGATAAGGTTCGGAGATAAGTGGAGGGCAACTCAACGCCGCACAATTGATGGCAAAATGAACCCTTGGATCTTTGAATCGGGGCCGAAGTATTTTGTGCTCGATGTCATCCAGCGTGATAACATCATCGTCAATGCGACAAATTTTCTTTTTCCATGGGCTTTTGAATATATTTCCAAGATCCTTAATGGATTTAACCCTGGGATGCCCGCTTAGAATCAGCTTTATGGTCCAGGCGTTATATGCATTGACATAAAAAGCGAACTGTTCATTACGGGACAGATTGTCAGAATCGGTTTTCTCAAGCAGTTTAAGATACTGATCCAGTTTTTCTTCTTCGGCTTTAAAACCCTGGTAGTCTACTTGGCCTTGTTTGACATATTTTTCCAGCAAAGTGGCATAGATGCTATGATCTGCCGTGGTTGCGGCCCAGCTTGGCTTCACCAGGTTCAAAGGACCGAACAACAGGAAAGACAACATAACAAAAAGTATATTGTATTGAATTTTCATAAAGCCACCTTATTTGACGTTTTTTCTTTGTCGCTTAAATCTTCAAATCCTTACATGGTAAGCTCGATTCTACAATACAAAAAACGTTTAAGAAACATTCATCATTCCCGCGAATAGCTTGCCCCGGCAAAGGGAGTGGCGAAAATCAAGATATAGCTACCTTAGTTTATTGAAAAAATACAAAATCCTTGACCAATCATTTGATTTTAGCTAATTTTCTCTTAGTTTTCAAGGTATTTGGCTTCAACCTTTTTGGGAGGATACTATGAACTAATTCTCTTGACAGGACTAACAGGATAATCAGGATAGATTGAATGTGGTATGGCCCATGTATCGCATTTAACGGATGACCCTGTTATGATTGCATTCGGAAAATCTGGAGAGTTACAAATCATAGACAGCGATGTTTTTTCTATGATAGCTGATGATATGGAGATACCATGAAAAAAACAGAAGAAAAACTAACAGATATTCCTTTGGAAATCAGAGCTGAGAAGGCTCTTATAAAAGCAGTTTCTAAGGCTATAGCAGATCACAAGAAAGCAGGGCATCCCATTATAATCTGGCGGGATAACAAAGTTGTAAAAATCCCAGCCGACCAGATTGAAATCCGTGAGTCAATGGCTGAATATAGGGTATTGGATAAAAAGGAAAAATAGCTTATGCCACTTAACCTTAACCCCCGTTTATGATATCTGAAATATTATCGAATTTGGGGGTGGCAAGAAATGTCAGGTTTTGAAAAGCATAATTTTTGACAGATACTCTCAATCACAACTCATTGACATTACATGATATATAAATTATATGGTATGGTGTTTTAAATTTTTAAGCAGTTGTTTAAACCACAAAATACAGTATGGACCACGATTTGGCATGAGGTAAAGCCCTTTGCGTAGAAATGATCGAAATGAACAAATTTTTTTGTTGAGAGAAGCTGGTCAATCTTTCTCTACTATCGCATCAATGTATAAAATTAGCATCGAAAGAGTGAGACAGTTGTATTATCAGGTTAAAGAAAGAAAAGATAATTGGGATTCGTGGTCTCCATTAAAAAAGGTGCTTTCTACACGCTGTCAAAATTGTTTGATCAACCATTTTGGGGATGAGGACATACTCGATAAGCCCCAAAAAATTGCAAAAATCGGGCTGATCAAGCTTGCTCGAATAAAAAATATTGGCGTAAAATCGCTACATGAATTATCCAATGCTTTGCATGGGCTCGGTTATTTTAGTTATGAGGAAATGATAACCTGGTTTGGTTCCCTTGATTCTTTTAATCCTGTCCCGCCGTCAGACAGCAAAAGAATCGGAATTGATAGGCCGGGCCTACCAACAGTAAACGAAAGACCTCATCTTGGCAGCTTAATTCTCGAAAGGTACCATGATCGGATTACCACCGGTTGGGACGATCTACAACGGTTTGAAATGATTGATCAGTTAAAAAAACCGGTCCTCTCTTTCATTTTTTATGGAAACAAAAGAATAATAATAGATGTTTACAACTTCATTTGCAAATTCCCTTACTCCTTTGTTATAAAAACGAAGAAAGGGATTGACATCTGGAGTCTACCAGAAAAGGGAACCCGGAATGCTTATGTCCATATTTCCAGATTTCCCAAGTTGATTGAATTTATTCGAAAAAATGAGGACAAAATTTCTGACGACTTATGGGGCCTGCTTTATGGGTATGATTTAAGCGAAGTTCACAAGTTTACTTATGATCATGATGCATGGGCAGTAGGAAAGTAAAAGGAGAGCACGAATTGTCGGATAATATCTTGCAAGCATATTTGGAAGAGAAGGATTCTGAGCATCCAAATTATCCGTTAATCAGGAGATATTTTAAAGAAACATCATGAATAAACTTTGGGATTATGAAGACTATGTAGCGCATCTAATCCATCCGAATCTGCTTGTGCGGCATTGGGCGTTTAAGGCTTTGGAAGGCCGGTATTCAAACAAGTGCTCAGATGAAGTCTCTAACCTGATTGACGACAAAGATGAGCATTTAGCATGTGCAGCTCCAAGATATCTTGCAATGCATGAAGCTGTTCAGCATGCACCGGCTATCTTAGAAAGCTTTAAAAGTCGTCACGGTAATATCCCAGGCAACTGCGCAAGTGCCTTGGGAACTATGCACTATGAACCGGCTGTTGAGTTGATGCTTGAATATTTTTCATCTGCTGAAAATGCAGATACGTTTTTAGGTGTCGTAAGCTACCTTGGAAAGATTCACCGTGAGGATTGCCGGAAGGCACTATTGTCTGCCGTTATCCAACTGCAGGACACATTTCTCTTGGAGTCCGCAGCGGCTAATTTATTAAGCCACTATAATCCTGAAGATGTACCTTTAATCTTGGATAGGTATTTTGATTTGAGTGATCTGGACCGGCATTATGACACGTTTCTTAAAAATATCTCATATATTTTAGGAGGATCGGAGTACTTCAGAAATCTTACGGAGTTCAATCAAAATAATATTTTAGAGAAACCTCGTGACGCCTTCAATAATCTTATCTCAAAAAATTCATTTATCGAACTGGATGAATCCTTGTATGAAAATATGATCAAGTCTCTTAGCCGTGGACAGTATGAGAATTTTTCTACAACGGTGATGTTTGATGCCCGCACTATTGTTCTCGCACGCTACCCTGAAAATGCACCTGCCAATTGGCTCATCGAGTTATCCGGTCAGGATGCGATATGCCTTGCTTTACTTGAGGATCTTTCAAGGCGATCCTCAGTATGGAAGCGAATTAAGGATTTTAAGCAATTAGGCAGGAATCTTGTCTCTTTAATCATATCTGGATATTTTGCAATTAAAGAACGGGAGGTTTATTTAAAGGCGTTATCCCCTGATGCTAGTACTAAGGATTTAATCCTGGCACTGAAAAATACGGGTTCCAGTTTGCCGATACCGATACAGAAAAAGATAAAACAGCTTGCTCCAATTTCAGAACTTAAAGATGCCTTGACCAAGAATTTAATGACTTGGGGTGATATTTGGACCGTCAGGCTGATGGGCCGGATTGGAGCTAAAGAATTTGTTCCTGACTTGATGAATGTCCTTTGTAATTCGGACAGTATGGATTATATATACAGTGACGCACTAAGGGCAATGAATGCACTGGATGAGTCTGCAGATGAAATTATTATTACTGCAATCGAGAACCGAGAATTAGGAGATTGGGAAAGTTTTCCCATTCTGGAACATCTTCCATATTCCGAGGCCTATAATCTTGCCATACGGAGATGGGAAGATGAGAGTGATGACGGTATGGATTCCTATGAGATTTTCTCTGATTGTCTGAGAGGGATAGGAGATCCGCGAGGGATTGAAAAACTTCAGGATATATATTCCAATGAAAGTGATGCAACTTATATCGGCAGTTCTTTGGAATGTCTCAGCATGATTCATAAAGTGGATATCCCAGAATTGCCAGATATTCGCAAAAAACGAAAAGAACAAGAAGAAAAGCAAAAAGCCAGAGAGAAAGAATTGAAAGAACTGGCTTATAACTACAGGAAAAATAAAGAAATAGATGGGCTCGAAAATACAGGGAAGGTTGTTCCGTTCAAAAGGAGTGCACCGAAAGTTGGTAGGAATGAACCATGTCCATGCGGTAGCGGTAAGAAATACAAAAAATGCTGTTTGAATAAAAACGATTAATAAAATGGCGGCCATTTAAGCCATAATTAACCTTTATGGGTTGCATCAGTGAACACCGCGAAATTGTGGCATATGCGATACAAATATGCCACAATTTCATATGAGTGATAGGTTTCTAAGCTGGTATGATATCTTAAATATTTGCGCTGATGGCACAACCACAAGATATGGTATGCGTCACGATTTGGGCATTTTGGGTTATGGAAGTCAGATACTGGTATATGCAATCGGCATAAATTGACTTCGTGTCGAGGTATCAAGCTATATGTAACAAATCCTAAATGTTTAACCCTGAGGCTTTCTTGTTGCCCTCGATTTTTTGCTGTATAGTTATATTGAGGTTTCTATTTCAGAAATCTTTAATTTTCTGTAATTTAAAGTTTAGGCGCGGTTGTAAAAAGCCAAACTTTCTAGATGGGGATGGAAAGTTGCGTATCAGAGGGATACAGGTAGGAGTTGACACACAATCCGCCCCCCTCTATAATCCTATGAGCATAAAAGTAAATCGTATGTATTCACGCAGACCTCCCTGTGATCCAAAACAGACGTTGGCGCCGAGTCAGCGATCAGAGATCTAAGCGTGGATACGCTGCAGGGAGGTCTTTTTCTTAAGGCACGGTTTTCCGGCGCTTACGAGTATTATCCTCTGTAAAACGTTACTGCCCGTGTATTTTAGTTGAAAACACTTCTTTTTAGAGCAATATTTAAGTAATAGTCCCTCGCTCATCAGTCAATCAATGACTTTTAACCGATTCTGTACTTCTAATCGGATTTATGTTATAGGCAGTGTGGGTAGAGGCAATGGGGGTTCAGGCGATGGAGGTTCAGGAGATGGGTATCCAGTCTGTATTATTTCGGCTTCGGCATCAAAGTTAAAGCCTCTTTGAAACACCAACTCCTCGGTTGTGTAAATTGTCATATACCCATCAAGATTACTAGTGGGTGCAACAGATTCTAGTACTGTATTTTGAAAGAAAAAGCCTTGACCAACTGCCATCAGTACATTGGCCTGTTGTCCAGGTCCACCACCTATGAACTTTTCTTTCCGGAATTTGGTTGTGAAATCATTTTGACTGCCCCGTAGATTTGCCTGAACTGAAGTACCAAAAAACAACAGCGAGATACAAACGAAGCATATCAATTTTATTTTACTCATATATTGACCTCTTTCTCCGATTTGAGATTAAAATCCTTAGCGTCATTTAAAAAAGATCCAACATCTTATAAACAGTTCTTTTCTCACCTCTCTTCTTTCAAATAAATCCTTGAACGGTTTAGGGTCATTTAAATGAGAATAAGCGATGGCCTAAACATCTTTAGTACCCCACTAATTCATAAGAATTAACCTTTTGAAGATTTTCTGCTGAAAAGACGCGCGCACCCAAAAATCCTAATTGGTTAAAATAATGTAAAGCAAAAATCGTGCAAGGTTTAACATTTTATTTTAAAAAATAGAATAATATATCGATGTCAAGCAGTTAGCTTATATTGGCGAATTGTATCCCAAAAGTATTTGACAATATTTGACAATAATCTTGCCTTTTTTTGACTGTTTTTACAATATGTTGGGTAATATTAAGAGAAAGGTAAATCTTAAAAGTCTAAAAGGATAGACCAACTGGTTTGAAGTGGTTAATAGAAAATAATTGAAACATTATTATATTAGGAAACATAATATGCTCATATTGGTGTCTGGGCTGGTGGATTGAAGGTTCCGTGACTTTATACGCACTTTGCTTCAAACCAATTTAGTACTTGATCTCAAACCGAAACATTGAAATTTTAGAGCTTCAATTTTTTAATGTCCAAAGCAAAGTTTTTAAATAAGAATGAATACTTGAAACACGAAATGCCATCCTCAGAATAAAAAAAGCAGGTTCATTTCTGACGAGCCGATCGCTTAACATGTTGAAGAATTTCTGTAATCGCCTGATTTTTAGGTGAAAAAAAAGAAAATCTATCGGCAGAATATCTTTCTGCAAGTCCTCAGCTTTATTGCATCTAAAAACAACACGTTAAGGCGATTCGTCAACACCCTAAGCGATCGGCTCGTCATTTCTGATCCTGCTTTTTCCGCCTTGAAAGCTTCTTTTGTTTCAAGGCATCATCCAGTTCGATGGGCCATCACTCTGATTGAGTGTGGAGTCGTATGAACCCGGATATTTTCTTAATATATACTATCCCCATTTTTAATATCAAGGCTTCCCTAAATGCCGTTATTAAACTCTGAGCACATTATATTTGCATATTTATGCAGGTAATCAAAGAATAAGATGCACGTACACCGGAGAAGCCATTTATTTATTAAGTTGCTCTATCAAACTCCCTTCTAAATTATGACCTTTGGAGGTCCTTGCCTATAACATTTATGCCAAGTTAGAGGGTTAACAAAAGTTTCTGTCCCGGGTGAATTACAGAGCTATCGTTCAGCTTATTCAACAGACGGATCTTTTGCACCGTTAAATCGTGCCGGCGGCTGATGCTGTAAAGTGTTTCACCAGCTCTGACAGTGTGATAACGCTTATTCGTGGTTTTCTCGGATACCTTTGAAGATTTGGAAGGTTCAGCTTTCTGGGATTTTTCCTCGGCCATCTTTTTCGGCAAAGTCTTATGTGTTTCATTACCTTTCGGGTTTTTAATGTAGCTATTATTCTTCCATTGCCCCACATATTTACTACCACCAAAATAAGTAAGCGTTCCTTGCCCATTCATCTGACCATTCTTCCATTGTCCCACATATTTACTACCATCAGGGAAAATATAAGTTCCTTGCCCATGCCTCTGATTATCTTTAGATTGTCCTATATATTTACTACCGTCAGGATAAATATAAGTTCCTTGCCCATGCCTCTGATTATTCTTCCATTGCCCCACATATTTATTACCATCAAGATAGGTAAGCGTTCCTTGCCCATCTAACCTGCTGTTTTTCCATTGGCCTTTATATTTAGCGCCATCAGAATACTTATAAGTTCCTTGCCCATTCTCACAATTACCTTCTGTACACTGGGCAAAGGCACTTGCTGAAAAAATAGAAATAATAAATAACAGGGATAATATTAGGTGTTTCAT
>JBARSG010000519.1:0-1989 GCA_049644625.1 Desulfobacterales bacterium
GCGACTGTTGTTGTAATGATAGATTACGTTATGCGCCTCTTTTTTATTTACTCCGTTATGCCACCCGTAATGTTTCAAATAGCTTGCAATACTTGTTATGGCATCCGCATGGTTAAACAGATCCACACGCCCGTCGTTGTTGCCGTCCTTGGCAAAGGCAAGAATGTTGCTCGGCATGAATTGAGCAATCCCCATGGCCCCTGCATAAGATCCGTAAATACGCACTGGATCAATCTTTTCCCTTGCGGTATATGTTAAAAACGCCTTGAGTTCATTGTAGGCCCATTTGGATTTTCTTTCCGCCCAGTTTTGGAATTTTTTCTCTGTAAATTCAGTGGATTTTGAAACCTTGCCCCAAAACATATTCCGGATATCCGGGTCCTTAAGTGAAGCCAGGGTCGAGAGCATATTCAACACGGAAGGTCCTCCCAAGATTTTCCCAAGCCTGGTTTCAATCAGGATGATGGCCGTAATGATTTCTTTGTTTACTCCGTATGATCTTTCCGCTTTTAACAGATCGAGCTTATGTTTGGCCATATATTTACGGGATTTTTGGATGTTCCTGGGTAACGTAAACTGATCATAATTTAACACGGCTTCACGATGGGATAAAAACCGGGAAGCTTTTTTTGTTTCAAAATAAACTTTTGGATTGCTGTATAGCTTGATTATCGTATTTTTATCAAAACCGTCCTTTATGAGACTCTCTTGAAGTGTTTCAAAATAGGTATGGCTGTTTTTTGCATGGAGCACGGTTTGGGTAAAAAAAACGAATCCCATTATCAACAGACCGAATGCAAAGACTGTATTTTTGATTGGGGTCATTTTCTCTCCGTTTATCTGACGATGGCTTTTGGCTGTGTTATGGGGACTTTTTTGCCCCTGCGCTTTGTAAATGTGGTTAAATGCTTGTATCCGGCTGAAAGGAGCAGGGGCAATGCACGGTCATAGTGTTGTCCGACATGGGCCGGGGTATGGGCGTCTGAACCCAGAGTGATGCGGATACCCAGGTTATGACATTTTGTAATCATATCCGGAGAAGGGTAAGGTTCCCGAACCGGGTGGTTATATCCGCTGGTATTGATCTCTACGCACAGATTCTTTGTTTTTATTTTTAACAATATTTCGTTAAATTCGTTATCAAAGGACCTTGAAGGGTTCCTGCCGAATTTTTTTATCAGGTCGATATGGCATATCACATCGAAATAATTAAAATCGAGCATCTTTTCGAGATACTCATAATACAGACCATATACATAATCCGTGTTGTTTTCCCCATGTCTCCAGGCGGAACCCCCGCTTACAATATTCAGGCCGCCGGGAAAATGTAATGCAGATGCCACAACATCAAAGGCATATGTGCCGACAATTTCCTGGAAAAGGTCTGTATGGGCAGGATTAAAATCGATTTCTATGCCGGCTTTGACACTTATGGCTTCTTTGTATTGTTGCTTTAGAAGCTGTATGGCCTGAAAATAATAAGGAATCTCACCCGGAGCCATTGAAAGTCCTTTTTCGGATTCCTGGACGGTCAGATGATCCAGAAAACATATTTCACTCATGCCCAGATTGATGGCGCTTCGGATATAAGATTCCATGGAACCTTCGGCATGATTGCAAAGCAGCGTATGGATGTGGTAGTCGATCATAGCTTAATTGGCGTCAATCGTTTAACACACAGGGCAAACGCATTTGAATCCCAATACAGGGAGAACGCTCCACGACGGCGTGTATCTCTTTCCAACCGACTGAAACTTGTGCTTAAGCACTCGTAAGCCCGAGCCGCTCCAGAGTTATTAAGAACAATTCGTCGCTAAATTATCCCATTGATTTTTTAAGTCATAATTTCATTCGGCTCGGGTTAACGCGTGCTAAAGCCCTTCAAACAGTCAGTCGGTTTCCAAGAGAAACACGCCGTCGCTACGCTGCACCGAAATCAAATGCGTTTACCCTGACTCAAATTAAAAAAGAACTTGATAAAAAAAATCG
>JBARSG010000520.1:0-2750 GCA_049644625.1 Desulfobacterales bacterium
GGAAAGGATATGACAGAAAATGATGTAATGCTGATTGGAAAAGGTGTCGGGACTTTTCTCAGGAATTATGGTCGCTCACAGCTAACCGTGGGCCGTGATTGCCGTTTGACTTCCGATCTATATTCTGAAAAAATCATTGAGGGGCTACGGTCAACCGGGTGTGACGTGATCGACATCGGGGTTTGCCCCACCCCGGTTTTCTATTTCTCAATCCAGCACTTTGATCGGGAAGGCGGGGTGATGGTTACCGCCAGCCATAATCCCGGCGAGTATAACGGTTTTAAGCTCTGTATGGATTTGGATTCGATTCATGGCCAAGATATCCAGAAAATCCTCGGCATTATTACTGGAAAATCATTTGTGCAGGGCAAAGGTTCTGTTTCTACAGCCGACGCTGTCACGCCCTATCATGAATTTTTAATCAATAATATAACCATGGCCGGTCCCATCAAGGTGGGTGTGGATGCGGGTAACGGTACTGCAGGAGTGGTTGCCGTACCTATTTTAAAAAACCTTAACTGTGAAGTTTACGATATGTATTGCGACATGGACGGAACGTTTCCAAACCACGAAGCCGATCCCACGGTGGCAAAGAATATGCAGGACCTTATCTCCATGGTAAAGGAAAAGGAATTGGATGTGGGCATCGGTTATGACGGCGACGGCGATCGAATCGGCGTGGTGGATGAGAAAGGGAACCTTGTATTTGGTGACCAGCTCATGATCATATTCGCCCGGGAGATCCTTTCGAGAAAACCCGGGGCAACATTCATATCCGAAGTGAAATGTTCAAAGACAATGTATGATGATATCGAAAAACACGGCGGCCGGGCCATTATGTGGAAGACCGGTCACTCTTTGATTAAGAAGAAAATGAAAGAAGAAAAGGCTGAACTGGCCGGTGAAATGAGCGGCCACATGTTTTTTGCCGATCGATATTTCGGTTTTGACGATGCCACCTATGCGTCGTGCAGGCTCCTTGAGATATTAACCCAAACCGGAAAGAAAATATCCGAACTTTTGTCTGATGTCCCCAAAACATTTTCAACACCCGAAATACGTGTTGAATGCCCTGATGATAAAAAGTTTGCGGTTGTTAAAAAGGCGACCGAATTTTTCCGCACGCGGTACAATGTTATCGATATCGACGGGGTTCGGGTTCTCTTTGACGACGGGTGGGGTCTTGTTCGCGCATCCAATACTCAGCCAGCCCTGGTGCTGCGTTTTGAAGCCATGTCTGAAGACAGGCTTTCAGAAATAAGGAATCTGGTCGAGTCTGTTCTGGCCGATATTCAAACAGCGTAAGCCCAATTTCTCATCCCGGGCAGAACATCGAGAGCTTTTTTACAAGTAATTTTATTGAAATATTACGCCATCCCCCGTAACGTGGATGGCGTTCTCTTGAGAGGGTTAGGCTGTGCAGGGTAAACGCATTTGATTTCGGTGCAGCGTAGCGACGTCGTGGAGCGTTCTCCCTGTATTGGGATTCAAATGCGTTTGCCCTGTTAGGCTGTGTAGTAAAAGTTGACCCGCATGAAAAAATTAGATAAAAAAATTTTCAGCACCCTGTTTTTTTCCATATTCGCCACGGTAACCGGTGTGGGGATCGTGGTCCCTTTGCTGCCGGTCTATGCCCATGATCTTGGGGCGAGCGGCATATACATCGGTTTGGTATTCGGGTCATTTTCCCTGTCCAGAACCTTCTTGCTCCCTTATTTCGGCAGATATTCAGATAAAAAGGGACGAAAACCGTTTATTGTGGCGGGACTCTGTGCTTATACACTGGTTTCACTGGCATTCATCTTTGCAAATAATGTTGAATCCCTTATCGGTATACGGTTTGTTCAGGGAATAACGTCAGCCATGGTAATGCCGGCGGTTCAAGCCTATATCGGAGATATCACACCGCCCGGACGTGAAGGTTTCACCATGGGCCTGTTTAATATGTCCATGTTCCTGGGTCTGAGCATCGGGCCCCTGATCGGAGGAGAAATCCGTGACCACTTCAGCATCGACACCTCTTTTGCATCCATGGGCTTTCTTGCTTTTGCGGGCTTTTTATTAAGCCTGTTTCTACTCCCTCCCACAAGATCCGAGTCGGTTGTAAGCCGGGGGGCAGCGCCAATAGAGTGGAAACAGCTTCTTTATGACAGTGATATGGCAGGACTTTTTCTTTTCAGACTCGCTTATGCCGCATGTATCGGGGTCATCTGGAGCTTTCTGCCTATTTTAGGAGATGCAGAATTTTCACTCTCGAGTGCATCCATTGGAATTCTTGTGACATTGGGAATTTTTTCCAGCGGCCTTTTGCACGTGCCCATGGGTTTTCTGGCAGACCGGATCAACCGGAAAATGATGGTTGTTACCGGAGGGGCAATTATCAGTTATGCAATTTTCTCTTTTCAATGGGCAAACAGCTTCAAAGATCTGGTAGTGGCCAGTGTATTGTTCGGCGTTGGGGGAGGGGTTTCAATGCCTGCATTGATGGCACTGTCTGTGTTAAAAGGAAATTCAACCCAGGCAATGGGGTCCGTTATGGGGCTTTTGGCAATGGCGCACAGTCTGGGAATGCTGACAGGATCATTGCTGGCCGGTTTGATGATGGATCTCTTCCACCTCCGACAAGCGTTTCCATCAGGAGGCGCTATCATGATCATTTGTGTGGGCCTGTTTATTGTTCTCACTTATCATAAAAAAGTGGTGCCGGTTCGAACAGATTCGAGAACCGGTCCTTTGGATCTGGAAGGATA
>JBARSG010000521.1:0-3653 GCA_049644625.1 Desulfobacterales bacterium
GGTCTGTTGCATATCGCTATCCATATCCGCAAAGCCAAACAGGTCTCGATTTATGATGAATTGGAAACGAGCCACTGATCGAGGGAAGCAAGTTTACAATAAGTTGATCCTATAAATTCTGGAATAAAAGGCTTTTACATATTGACTTTCTGATTTTGTTCCTGCATCTTAAGAAAACCCAGGTATTAGGTATGAATTCACAACAAACAAAGGGAGGAAACAGATGACAAAAGCTGAATTGGTTGAAAAGATGGCTAAAGATGCGGGTATTACAAAGGTTGCGGCCAAAGCGGCATTGGGATCATTTATTGACGGTGTGACAAATGGCCTGAAGAAAAGAAACAGCAAGGTGACCTTAGTAGGTTTTGGGACATTTAAGAAGGTATATCGAAAAACCCGAATGGGACGTAATCCACAGACAGGTGAAAAAATTAAGATTAAGGGTAAAGATACTGTTACGTTTAAGCCGGGAAAAAATCTCAAATAAAAAATCAGCTTACCAAAAAAATAGAACCATATATTTACATGTGCCCCTATCATGTTTGGAGGCTGCCGTGCCGAGAAAAATGCGCCATATAGTTCACGTAGGACGGTCCGCCGAGAATGCAGCGGCGCAACAGGGGAATGTATAAAAGCCCGGAGACATTCTTTAAGGTGAGTTGAACCGCTTCGGCCCATTCGATCATCTCCGAAGGTTTGACAAACCGGCTGTACTGATGCGTTCCTCTGGGTACCAGCCCGAGAAGGTATTCCGCCGCTACGATCGCCAGCAGGTATGACAGCGGGTTGCGGTTGAGGGTTGCAAAAAAGACATGCCCGCCAGGCCTGACCAGCTCTTTGCAGGCTTTGATTATGGACCATGGCTTGGGGACGTGTTCGAGCAGCTCCAGGCAGGTGACGATGTCATAGCGCTGAGAATGGGATACGGCAAAGGCTTCGGCGGTAACTTGCCGGTAATCGATTTTCAAGCCTTTTTCAACCATGTGACTTCTGGCGATCTCGAGCGGGCCTTTGCCGGCGTCGATTCCCGTTACTTCGGCGCCTATCTCCGCCATAGCCTCCGACAGAATTCCGCCGCCGCAGCCGATGTCGAGCACCTGTTTGCCGGCAAGACCGGCTCGAGCGTTGATGTATCGGACCCGGGTCTCATTGATGTCGTGCAGGGCGCTGAACTCTCCTTCACGGTCCCACCAGCGGGAGGCCACGGTCTCGAATTTGGAGATTTCCGATTCGTCGATGTTTTTGTCGATTGTTGCCATGGTTCATCTGCTCCCTGGCACCTGCGCCGATTCTGGAACGATCCAAAGATAATCGGCACAACTGATATCCGCAAAACCATATCAGATCGACTGGCGGCATGTAAAATACTTTTTGTTTTTCATATGAATACGGGATGTTCGTGCAGAACGGCCAGCATGAATACGGGGCATGGTTCAGAACGTGCAAAATTAATTAATGCCGGAAAATTCTGGGTTTAAGGGCCTCGGAAAATAATAAATCCCCCAAGATTACGCCGGAGTTTGGTTTGAATTCGAGGCGCACCGACGGGTGCATACTTTACGTATTCATCCGTTGGTGCAACAAAGAATTCAAGCCAAAAGACAATTAAGATGGGGTGATTTATTTTTTCCGAAGCCCTGAAGTGAGGTGGATATGAAAGAAACATTTAGATTGCTGTTTAGTATCATTTTAGTATTCAGTTTATTTGGCTTATTTGCCTGCCTTTCTTCGGAAGATGCTTCCAAACAAGAAAAATGGGATATCAAAAAGCAGAGTATCGAAAATAAAGCACTTGATTTTGCTCTTGAAGACCTTAACGGCAATAAGGTCAAATTAAGTTATTACAAAGGTCAAGAGGTCCTTTTGGTTTTTAGTACAACCTGGTGTCCCTATTGCCGGACAGAAATTCCTCAGTTAAAGGAATTATACACAAAGTACAAAGAAAAAGGACTTGAAATCTTAAATATAGATATCCAGGAAAGCAAAGAGAAAGTGTCTGTATATGCAAATAAACATAAACTTCCTTATAAAGTTCTTCTGGATACAGATGGTATGGTTGCATCAATGTATGGGGTAAGAGGCGTGCCGACCAAAGTTCTGATTAATAAAGACGGAACAATCCTTTGTGTTGCATGTCGCTCCATTGATATTATGTTGGACATGTTATTTGATGCCCCGACTTAAACTTACGATTATTGAAGAAAATAACAATATCCAAAAAAGGATATAAGGGATGTCATTATTTTCCTATGTCCACATCCTGAGCAATATTTCATTTGACATGTAAACGACCTTATAATATTTTAAATCTTATAGATTTTATGTTGAAATTATTCATCTATCGCATTTTAGTCTCCATTTCGAAACATCTAATATTGTGCTGACCTTATTCTCCATTCGCACCTCCTGTTCTGATTTTGATTGGTTTTTGGTTTGGATCTTATAATACATAAATTATATTAAATTTTTAATTTTTTGGAAGCAGTGATCTATAATACAATATTATAATTCTTGGTTTTTTCAAAAAGAAGCATAAATTTATAAAATTAAAGTTTAGATATTAAATAAGGATCCTCCTTCGTGATGTGGGAAGGAGAAACGCTGTGAAAAAAATAATTGTTGCAACACTGGTATATCTGTGCCTGGCTGTTTCAGCTGCCTGGGGTCAGGACGCCATAGAGTTTTACAACCGTGGTCTCAAGAGCTCTTTGGCCTACAAAAAGATCGAGTGCTTCACAAAGGCTATCCAGTTGAACCCGAACCTGGCGGAGGCCTATGAAAAACGAGCGATACACTACTACTTCCAGTGGCAGCTCGATAAGGCCATTCAGGATTATACAAAAGTTATAGAGCTAAAGCCCAAGGGGGTGAATGCGTATCTGATGCGGGGTCTTGCCTACTTTAAAAAGGAATATGGCGAAGGGTATTCCGCAGAGATAAAAAACCTGGCTTTTCATCTCGGTAAGCAGAAGGTACCTGAGTTTAGCAAATCATTAGAGAGGGCGATTGACAATTTCAGTCACGCCATTGATCTGGACCCACAACTGGCAAGTGCATATAGTTATCGGGCAAAGGCATATCGTATTAAGGGAATGATGGAAGAGGCTGTCCGCGATTCCACCATGGTTATTCAGTTGCGGAGAGATCAGCAAAGCACGGCCAGAGCTTACGCAACCCGGGCCAAGATTTACCGGAAATTGGGCCAAGATGAGCTATCCGAGGCAAATTT
This sequence comes from Desulfobacterales bacterium, assembly GCA_049644625.1. Classification (GTDB taxonomy): domain Bacteria; phylum Desulfobacterota; class Desulfobacteria; order Desulfobacterales; family UBA11574; genus S5133MH16. The sequence goes on from JBARSG010000521.1 coordinate 3,230, forward strand.
TCGTAAATCTGTTGAGCTTGACCCCTATTCCCCAGATTATCCTCCATTACATGTTCCGCTAATATATCCCTGCATCAGCGATACTCCCACCTTAGAAATCATCAGTCGGCTGGGACTCGTCGGAATCATTATTCTTGCCTTTGTGGTGATTTTCAAACTGACTCTGCCAGCCCCCAAAAAAAAAGATTAAGGTTGATCTGGTTATATCGGGTACATCCAATGGAGTATTGGTTGGAAAATGGAGAAAATCGTAACATCTCAAAAAGTTCTGGTGTATTAAATGATGATATTGACCCGGCTCCATAATTTATTGAGAAGTTACATAAAATCCAGATAACTACTTCAGCAGTCGGGGTGTTTTTCTTATAAAGCTTTGTAAATAGTGTAATGAATGATCAGCAGCGAAATCATACACTGTTTGAAT
>JBARSG010000522.1:0-10126 GCA_049644625.1 Desulfobacterales bacterium
GTTCATAACTAAGGCTTCTTTGACTCGCAGGAATCAATGCACGGACAAGGGCCTCAAGTGAATTTTTATATAGCAGTTCCTGGCCGTAGATAAGATACACCGGTGCAAAATCACCGGCTTTCCGTTCTTTTAAATAATTGTTAAGCTCTCTGTAATTTATTTCGGGCATAGGTTAGAATTGAAAATTTATGATTGAAAATTGAAGCGTTCTGACCCAAAATCGTAAATCACTCCGGCATTTTTTTAAAGATAACATGAAACACATAAATGCCAATTCCCACAGTTATTGCACTGTCCGCCACATTAAACGCAGGCCAGTGATAGTTCCCGATATAACAGTCTAAAAAGTCCACAACTTTTCCAAACCGAATTCTGTCGATTAGGTTGCCTAAGGCGCCCCCCAGAATGAGCGCAAAACATGCGGAAATCAGGGAATATTTCTGAGGTGTTTTTTTATAGAAGTAAAATATCAGACAGATGGCCAATGATGAAATCAAAAGAAAAACCAAGTTACGCAGACCAGAGCTTTTATTCGCCATGAATCCGAAGGCACCGCCCGGATTATGAATATGAGTAATGCTAAAGAAACCGGGTATAACTGTAATTGAGTGGTAAAGCGGAACCATGTTCTGGATTACGGCCTTTGTTATCTGATCAAAAATAATGACCAAACCGGCGATGACGGCAAGCTTTAGGTACTTATTATGCGTAATAGCAGACCCCCCTGAGCCAGAGAAACTCGAACACACCTTTATAATATTCCTTATAAGAAAATCGCCAATCTTCAATCTTCAATCTTCAATTCCTTGAGGCTATTCTGACACCGGCTGCAAATGGTTGGATGTTCTGAACTTGTTCCAATAGAAACGTCATATATCCAGCACCGTTCGCACTTGTCACCGGTTGCCGGTTCAACTAAAATCGACAGTTTGTCGATGTCCCGGCTCTCAAAAGCGCCGGCAGGATTCCCCCCATTAACCAGAGATGCTCCGGAAACAATAAATATGGTGCTTAATTCATTTTCATAGGGGTAGAGTATATCATACAGGTCATTATCTGTGTAAAGGGTAACAACGGCATCAAGGGAGTGACCGATCAGCTTTTTAACTCTGGCTTCCTCAAGGGCCTTTGTGACATCGCCGCGAACGTCAAGGATTCGTTTCCACTTTTTTGCCAGTTCTTGATCCTTCCATGCTTCAGTTACTTGAGGAAGAGACGTCAGGTGAACACTCGGCTCATTTTTTTTAGTTCCCGGCATGAAGCTCCATATCTCTTCTGCGGTAAAGGCAAGTATCGGCGCCATTAGCCTTGCCATGGTGTCCAGCAGAATGTGAATAACGGTCTGTGCGCTTCTTCTGCCTGCTGATTCAGGGGGTGATGTGTATAACCTGTCCTTAAGAATATCAAGGTAGAACGCCGAAAGATCGACAATGCAATAATTATACAGCGCATGGTAGATAATATGAAACTCATAGGAATCATAAGCTTTGAGTGTCCGCTCAATCACCTCTTGAAGCCGGTGCAGTGCAAACCTGTCGATTTCCGGCATAGAACCATAGGGGACGGCATCTTTTTCAGGATCGAAGTCATATAGATTGCCGAGCATGAATCTGCTCGTATTTCTGATTCTCCGGTAGGCATCGCTCAACTGTTTCAAGATGTTTTCAGAAATACGAATGTCATCCCGGTAATCAGATGCCGAGACCCAGAGACGGAGGATTTCCGCCCCGTGCTTTTGGATCACCTCATCCGGAGCAACAACATTTCCTAAAGACTTGGACATCTTTTTGCCTTGTGCATCCACAACAAACCCATGGGTCAATACCGATTCAAAGGGGGCCGCCCCTCGTGTCCCTACAGCCGTAAGGAGCGAGCTGTGAAACCATCCCCTGTGTTGATCGCTTCCTTCAAGGTAAAGATCGGCGGGCCATTTCAGACTGGGGCGCTTTTCAAGTACCGCAGCATGGCTGACACCGGAGTCAAACCATACATCCAGGATGTCATCTTCTTTAACAAATGTTGTATGACCGCACTGTTGGCAGACGGCATCTTCGGAAAGAAATTCTTTTGCATCTTTTTCAAACCAGATGTCGGCGCCATGCTCTTGAAATTTCGTATATACTCGATCTATTATTTCCTGGTTTATGTGTATGGCGCCACACTTTTCACAATAAAAAATCGCTATGGGAACTCCCCAGGCACGCTGCCTGGATACGCACCAATCCGGTCTGTTTTCAATCATTCCGTAGATTCTTTCTCTTCCCCAGTGCGGTATCCAGGTGACTCTGTCGATCTCTTCAAGTGATTTTTTCCTTAAGCCGGTTTTGTCCATGGAAATAAACCACTGGGGGGTGGCTCTGAAAATCACAGGCTTTTTACATCGCCAGCAGTGGGGATAAGAATGTTCCATTGTCTCCTGACCCACAAGGAGGTCATTTTCCCGCAGCCGGGCAATGATATCCGAATTGGCCTTGAAAACGAATTGACCGCTGAAAAAATCGGCTTCTTCTGTAAAACACCCTCTGTCATCTACCGGGGAATACGCATCCAAATCATACAAAAGGCCCACCTCATAGTCTTCACGCCCGTGGCCGGGAGCGGTGTGGACACAACCGGTGCCGGCATCCAGAGTTACATGGGGGCCCAGGATAATTATGGACTTGCGATCATATAATGGATGAAGACACTCTTTTCGCTCAAGACGGTCCGCTCGAATTTCGGCAAGTATTGAGAAATCTGAAAAACCAAAGGTCTTCATACAGCTTTTTACAAGTTCCTTTGCCAGAATCAGCACATCGCCATTTTTCGTGTCAACGGCGGCATAAATAATATCCGGATGAAGCGCCACGGCAAGGTTTGCCGGAAGGGTCCAGGGTGTTGTTGTCCATATGACGACAAAAACCTTTTTATCACTCAGTTCGAGAATCTCTGCGCTCAAATCGTCTTTTAAGGGGAATTTAACAAAAATCGACGGTGATGATTCATCATGATATTCTATCTCAGCCTCTGCAAGGGCTGTTTTGCAGCTGCAACACCAGTAGATCGGTTTTTTGCTTCTGAAAAGGCTCCCTTGAGATGCAAATTTTCCGCACTCCCGGGCAATGGTGGCTTCATATTCGTAGTTCATGGTCAAATACGGATCCTCCCATTCGCCCATGACACCCAGGCGCTTGAATTCTTCACGTTGAATATCGATATATTTTTCAGCGTAGGCCCGGCATAACCTTCTAATCTCTGCCTGGGACATTTCTAATTTCTTTGAGCCCAGCTCTTTTTCAACATTGTGTTCCACCGGAAGCCCGTGACAATCCCATCCCGGCACGTAAACAGCGTCATAACCGGTCATTTGTCGCGAACGAATAATAATATCCTTCAAGATCTTGTTGAGTGCCGTGCCGATATGAATATGACCGTTTGCGTAAGGAGGGCCGTCGTGCAGTATAAACTTTTCACGGCCTTTGGACACCTGTCTGATTTTTTCGTATAAACGGTTCTCATCCCAGATTTTGAGCTGCCCGGGTTCCCGCTTGGCAAGACTGGCTTTCATGGGAAATTTTGTGCTGGGAAGGTTGAGTGTTTTTTTATAGTCCATACATCCTCCAAATTCGGATTTTAATCGAGCTGAAATTCAATGGCGTATATCTTTGTAAAACTTAAATAATTTTTCAACAGTTTATAGAACCCACCGGTGACAAAATGTAAAAAGTACTTGCAAAACCGTTTTCTGTCAAGAAAATAGGTGCAACCTGATTCGGCAAATTTGGGGTTCACTCAAAAATAATTTCATATTTTAGGTGCGTTCTATTGAAATGCGGTTCAGCAAAAAGCCCGAACAATATCTTGTTCGGGCCTGTTGTTGTTAATGGAAACGTCTTTTTTTTAAAACAGGATCTGGAACCGGTTCTAATATACGCCAAGATCTTTCAGGACTGTATTGATACCCAGTTTCTTGACTTTCAATATTAAGAACTCAGCAATAGTCGGTTGATAAGTTTTTACTTTAAGATACATATTGGCTTCCGAGGGGATTTTGCTTCCTTTCTTATTGTTACACGACTTACAGGAAGAGACACAGTTTTCGAAATCTGTTTTACCTCCCCTCGATTTTGGAATAATATGGTCAATCGTCAACTTCCTTTTTTCACCGCCGCAATAAGCACATTTGAATCCGTCCCGGATCAGGACGTTCTTTTTGCTGAAAGGGACCCTGTTGATGTAGAGTGTTCTGATAAGCTTTATCAGCCTCATTACTGCAGGAACTTTGACAGCAAGCCCTTCAGCGGTTCTGATTAATCTTTCAGAATGCCTTATCACCTGCACTTTACCTTTTACGATCAGGCACATTGCCCTTTTCCAGTTTACAACATTCAAAAAAGTATAGTCGGCATTCAGCAAAACACATTGATCCATATCTTTATCCTCTGTTCGATTATCTCAAAGCCCTATACCCTATTTTTTAAAACAAATCAATACATCTTTAAAATTTGAATGTTATCTATTTATTTTGGTTTTCGGTAAAATTCTCTGGGATTAAACTCGGATACCCCACCGAAATTTTTATTTACTATAACGGCACGAATTTCTGTACACAAATCGCATTTGTTGATATATCCTGACTGTAATGGGGTCACCCATTAAAGGGCGGATCAAAGCTTGAATAGTGAATAAACAGGTTTTTCTTTTAGCTCCGGTTAAATACGGAAAAGGTTTAAGGGTTCTTGGTTCAAGGGTTCAGGGAAAAGTGATGAATGATGAATTAACGAATGATGAATATCGAATGACGAATAACGAATGAAAAGTGACCAATGATAAATGTTCAGGGTTCAGCGTTCAGGGTTCGTAATTCAGGGTTTAAGGAATAAGAATCTGGTAGGAGGTAGCCTCAGTGGCCACCCCCTCCCTACAGAACGGCTCGTACCGGCCAGGTAAGCCGCTCCTCGATCAGCGACTGCAGGTAAAAATGGACCTGATTCTCCCTAAGGATAAGTTCAAGATTGGAAAGCGGGTTAAGACACATATTGATGTTTCAGGATCGGTGATTCGTACGGAACAGCAGGGAATGGCGGTATGTTTTGATAAAAAGTATTATATATCACCTGTTGAATAGAGAGACCTTTGCAAAACACCCCCTTTTACCCAATTCCGGCGCCTGCCCTGTGGAATGCGCAGCCTATTCCTCTGGAGTCAGGCTTAAATTTTAATCTTCAAAATACTCAATGTATTCCTGCCTGCCCCGCCTGCCCCGCCTGCCCCGTAGGTCCGGCAGATCGTACTGGGGTAGCTCCGGGAGATGGTACTGGGGTAGGTCCGGCAGATCGTACTGGGGTGGTTAAAATTTTCGCCGCCCGTTATAATGATTCATCTTGATTTTATGGCTCCAGTCTTTTAGATAATCAAACATAAACATGAAAAGGGACTAAAGGGTTACGAACTAAGAGCAAGGGTATGAATAGAGATCTTGTTGCCAGTGAAAATTATTTGTTACACTCATGTCTGGATTTTTCCGCCACATATATGGCGGTTTCCACGCTTGAATACGAGCTGAACAAGAGTTCCTCTTTAGCATCATCACAGACGGTTCATGCGTTGCATCGTGTTATCCTAAAAAAAGTTCACTCTCACCAGAGGCAGTCCTATTTTTTATACAGAAAAGCGGCAAAAACCCTCCGGTTTCTTGCGTCCGCCGGGGAAAACCCGGACCTGGCCTCGGAATCTTTAGAAAGTCTTAAACATATTGTTGCGGATTCCGACGGACCGTCACATCGGGCAGCGGCAGAGGCATTGGGCTCGCTTCCTCTGAAAATAAAAGGGCCGTCATTAAATGAGGAAAGCACAACAAAAGTTTCCTCAATCACATGGCATAAGTTGTGCGGTAAAACCGGTTTGAATGAAGCCTGCCATATGAAATGTATGGGACGGAGTATTGTGTTCTCCCTATCGAGTGATCTTGTGTTTGTAATAAAACTATCCAGATCAAATTCCGACAACGCGGCCTTGAACCGTGAGGCATTATGGATGACGTATTTGCAAACGGTCAAGCACGAATTTCCCATAAGATTTGATATCCCCACACCATACAGGTTTGGAGAAGCGTATCTATTCCGGCTGATAGATTTCCCGGATAAACTGAAAAACAGCGTTAATATACGTATGGATTCCGCCATAGGTTTTACGGTCCATCCCGACTATTTTGTTTATCCAAATCCTCTGCCTGATGAAGAAAATATTGATCGGAACAATTTTATGGAAGTTATGAAGCGGAACGCCTACCTTCTGGGAAGACTGGCGTCCATGGGTATGGTTCACACCGCTCCGGTACCTCTTTTTCATAATCGTTTACAACGGCGCCGGCGATGTGACGGAGGATATTATGAATGGCCCAGAGGAGGAAGGCTGGACAGATGGTTAATGTCATGCCGCTATCCTAATCTGGGCAAATCGGGTATCAGAGATTTTGAGCACCTTGAGGCGATCTCAGGCGCTTCTTCCAGATATTACAGGTTTGTCGGAAATCATCTTATAAGTATTATTTTGATAGGTGCCAGTTATTTTCGCAATCATGATCCTAAACGGACGGGTTTTAATAAAAAGGGATTTCCCGTAGATGCACGAAACCTTTTTTGCCCTGATTTAATGCGGGAGCTCATAGAAGCTTCATTTAACTCCTATTATGAAGGATTCACAGGAAGAAAAAACGGGGATTGTTTGCCTGTTGATTTTGATAATTTTGTGTTACGTTTGATTGATGAATTCGGAGTTGATCGATACATGGAGGAAATTTTCAGAGTCGCGGATCAACAGGAGATGAGCGATGTTGAATTCAATGAATTTTTATTAGAGCGCGGGTTTAACCGGAGCACCATAGAGGGGCTGCCCAGGGGTTTTGAAGATATAACCATTTTGACAGGCCCGCACCTGGGAGGTTTTAATCAAAGGATTTCCCTGCCCGAGCTTATTCACTTCACCGAAACCGCCGCCTCCTATTGCATATGTGATCGTTATATTTTTGATCAACGCCTGTATTGACCCACGGGGAAAACTTAGTAAAGAATCCAGGAGTCAGGAGTCAGAATAGTAATGATGGTAACCTCTCACCACTTACCCCGCCGGGTCTTTTGGGTCTTCTTGTTTTTAGGAACCGTGTTATGTTCCGCATGCAGCCCACGCCATCCCGTACTATTACCTGCCCGTACAGACATACCCATACGAATAGACGGCGCCCTTGAATTCGTGCGGTTTGATGATTCAGTGGTTTCGTCAATTAACATCGAAATCGCAGATACGCCTGAAACTCAGATGAAAGGACTCATGGAGCGAAGGTCAATAGACCATACCCATGGCATGCTGTTTGTTTTTGAGAGCGTAAAACCGCAAAAATTTCTGATGAAAAATACGCCGATTTCTCTTGATATTATTTTCGTCGGGGAAAACGGGTGTGTGGTCAATATGGCAGAATCCACAACACCCATGTCAGACAAAATTTACAGATCGGAAGGGCCAGTCAAATATGTGGTTGAAGTGAAGGCCGGTTTTGCAAAATATTTTAAGATCGATAAAGGGATATGCATTAGGTGGCGGCGTCAATAGTTAGTTTCCATCCAGAAATAGCCCTTTTCCGCAATCTCTGCGTCAATCTTCGGAATTACTTGTGCGGCGTACCACTTGTAAGCCTCCGCGTAATTCCTTGATTTCCTTGACCTTGCGAAAAATTGCTAATTTCTGCATTGGAAACATAATCTGTGTCCAATATAAACTTATGGATGGACACTAGTTAAGCCGAATTCCCGTATGCCATTCAAAGAGCGTCTCTGATTCGCGCCATTGCTTTCTCAACGTTTTCGTAACTATTAAAGGCACTGATACGGATAAAGCCATTGCCGCATTTACCGAATCCGGGACCCGGAGTTGTGACCACACCGGCTTTTTTAAGCAGAAAATCAAAAAATTCCCAGGCATCGCTTGTACAGTTCAGCCAGATGTAAGGTGAATTTTCACCGCCTACGATTTCAAAACCAAGTCCCGTCATCTCTTTTCGGATCAGGGCGGCATTTTTCAAATAATAGTCTGTCAACCCGATGATCTGGGCTTTGCCTTCTTCAGTATACGCCGCTTCGGCGGCTTTCTGAACCGGATAAGACACACCGTTAAACTTGGTAGACTGTCGCCGGTTCCACAGGGTATGTAAAGAATGCTTTTGAGCGCTCCCGTCATAAGCCATGCAGGTTTTGGGAACAACCGTGCAGGCGCAACGGGTGCCGGTAAAACCGGCGGTTTTGGAAAAGCTCCTGAACTCGATGGCCACTTCGCGGGCGCCTTGAATCTCAAAAATCGAGCGGGGAAGGGTTTGATCCCGGATATAGGATTCATAGGCTGCATCAAAAAGAATAAGTGCTTTGTTTTCCCGGGCAAAATCTACCCAGGTCTTCAACATGTTCCGGGAAATGGTCGCACCGGTGGGATTATTGGGAAAACAGAGATAAATCAAATCCACCGGTTTGTCAGGAAGGAGTGGAACAAACCCGTTTTCAGGCAGACTCTCCAAATAGAGGATTTTGTCATATCTTCCGTCATTAAAATCCCCGGTTCGGCCGGCCATCACATTGGTGTCAAGATAAACCGGATATACCGGATCCGGAATGGCCAGGCGAATATCCTTGGCAAACAGCTCCTGAATATTTGCCGTATCGCATTTGGAGCCGTCGCTTACAAATATTTCATCCGGACTTATATCCGCCCCCCGGGACTGATAATCGTTGATAGCGATCTTTTCCCTTAAAAAGTCATACCCCTGCTCAGGCCCGTAGCCTCGGAACGTGGCATCCGAAGCCATCTCTCTTACACCTTCCTGAAACCCTTGAATACATGCCGGCGGAAGCGGCAGGGTTACATCACCGATACCCAGACGTATGATCCCGGCATCAGGGTTCTCTTTCTGATATGCAGATACACGGTTGGCGATTTCAACAAACAGATATGAAGACCGAAGTTTTAGATAATTTTCATTGATTCGGATCATGATTCATTCTTTCATTGGGATGGTTTTTATTAAATAGGTTATTTCTTCATACGATCTTTAATGAAAAAATAAATAAGATATGCCACCCCTGCTAAACAAGCAAGTTTGAACATCCATAATTCACCCAATAGATTTTCCATAATAGTAATACCCCGCAGTTTTTCCGATTAACATCACTTTTCAGCACCATAATCGCTATGCATATCATACAAGTTAGGCGTTTGCAATTTATCCGGAGCTTAGCCGCTATTAATTTATGAGCCAGCCATGGGTGCAATAATTTTATATCCTGAATGAGCGTAAACAAAATGAATCCTAATTGAGCATAAACAAAAAGGCTTACAAGTTCTTGAACTACTTGCAAGCCTTTGATTGTATCTGGAGGCGGCAACCAGATTCGAACTGGTGAATAGCGGTTTTGCAGAGTGCTTGAAATCATTGACAATATTCACCATTGCACAATAAGATATACAATTATATAATAAAAACACAAATCACCTTTTACTTTATTTTATAACTTTTTACTATGTTTTTTTTTAAAGTGGTCACAAAGTGGTCACAATTTTTTAACTGATTTTCCGTTTCCGGGGATAGGGCGAGCTCCCCGAAAGGCGGTTTTCCTGGACCGCTTTCCCCGGACTCACATCCAGGCCGTGACAGGAGACGGGAAAATGTCAGAAGATTACTACAAAAAATATATAAATAAAATCTCTAATGTTATTCATAGTTATCCAAAATCCTCAGAAAAAACATATTTAGAAGAAAGGGAAAAATTATGGAAGGAAAAACATAGGTTTTTAGTGGAAATTGTCGAACACTCTACTCAATTGATGGAAGTTGCTTGTAAAACATCGTTTACAAGATCTAAGGAACGCAAGAAAAGCAGGCAATTTTCTCTAAAGGACTATTTTTCAATACAATGGGGAATAGATATTGCAAAATTAAAATCCATATCACCAATAGAAGATGATGCTGAAAGAATTACTCATGTTCTTAAAGAAATATTATCTGATGAATACAAAACTCCTGAACACTCAGCACTTATTGCTCTTCACTTATCCTTTGTTTCTTTTCTATATGTACTGTTTCCTTTTATAGGTGACATTCCAG
>JBARSG010000523.1:0-4249 GCA_049644625.1 Desulfobacterales bacterium
GCCATAAGAGCAAAGCTCTAATATGGAAGGAGTCGGGCGAAAAGTGAGGGTGCAAAATGCCATATAAATCCATCGTTGCAATGATTAAGCCGAATTTGACCGATATGGTCGTCAATTCGGCAAAACAGGCAGGCGCTACTGGAGCGACAATCATTCCCGCTTCGGGTACAGGTGCTCGTGAGGCGAAAACATTTTTCGGCCTTACCCTTGATATTCGCACTGATGTGGTTATCTTCCTGGTAGACAGTGAAATGGTTGAGCCAATCCTGTCCGCCATTAAAGAGGCAGGACGGCTTAGCGAACCAGGCACAGGTATCGCTTTTGTGTTTCCTGTAGAGCAGACAGTTGGTTTTGAAAGTCAATTGTCAAAACCGCAGCGGTGACGAAAGACAATTTTGTGTATTTCACGAACCGAAATGATGTTCATCTTCGATGAGCAACTATTTCGCATGGTTGGTGACTTCAAGCCTCATACGCTTCTACTAGAACTTTTCACAAGACATTAACCATAAAAAAAAATTGGAAATGCGTGTATCAATAGACTATAATTTAATGATAATTATCCTAATCGAAAGATTTTGAAGTCCTGAAAAGTTTATAATACCAGATGAATTTTACACTTTCTCGGGGGGAACCTTACGGCTAAAATTTTGCACGCAAGCAGATAGTTAAAACGACAAATTGTCAGATTCACTTTGCTCTTTTCCCTTTTTTAAGCACCCCAATATATGGGGGTCACCCCTAATGATTGCGTTGGGCCGTTAGCTGGTTGTATCTGCTATGTATATGGAATCGGAAAACCAATATTGAAAGTTGTGATATCGTCCAGCAAAAATTGAACTGACCAGAGGTTTATTGACCAGTTGACCTAAATCCGCCCAAAGACTGCTTTTAAGACCTGAGATAGTATCTTTTCTGGTGAAGATATCATCCACCTCAAAAACCTGGAATATGTCTGACAGACCCGAGCTCGCTTAGTTACATACCCAATCGCAATATCCGTCTTTTCCGCTCCCATTGTTAATATGATTCATGACCTCGGTGCGATATCCTTTACAAAACATTTACAATTTTGTCCTGGAATCAACATAAGTTCTTTACATTTACCCCTTATATTAGAACCAACACCGAGGAAATATTCCTTGAAAACAAACAATCTCAAAAAAGGAGGTACATCATGAATTCGAATCTTAGGCAAAAATTCCTTACCGGCGCAATGGTTCTTTTGGTCACGGTATTTGTCATCCCGGGTTTTGCGGGAGCGTTTACGCAGGGCCAGTGCAAGCCTGAAAAGGGATTTGGTATGAAAAAGCATCATATGTCGCCTTTGGGGATCTGGCAAAATCCGAAAATGGTTCAGAAACTGGGACTTACCGACAAGCAGGTCGAGGGACTCAAGAAAGCGGATTTTGCCCATCGTGAAAAGTGTCTGGAATTGAAATCTAAACTCGACCTTCTTCACCTTGAATTGGAAAAACTGTTTGCCGCCGAGTCCGTGGACGAAGCGAAAGTTCTTGAAGTCGGCCAAAAGATTTCAGATCTGAAAGGCAAACTGTTTGTTCAGAGAATTGAATCTCGACTGACAGTTGCAAAGCTGTTAACTGCGGACCAAGCTGGCAAGCTGAAAATGTTTAGATCGCATCACCCCGCACATCACGGTAAAATAGACAAAACTGGAAAACATCGCAGGGCGTTGTCTGAAAATTGAAAAGTCAGACTCAAACAAAAAGCATAAGGCATTTTATTATCGCCCCCGTAAGGTAAGATAGTTAAAATAGTCTTGTGTTTTGATATGGTTGTGTAACTTTTTGTAATTTATAATCGACTAAGTTAGAAAACACTTAATTTGGAGGTGTTAACATGAGAGAAAAATATTGCAAACTTTCGATATTTGTGCTCACGGTCACAACTGTTCTTTTACTCGGCTTTTTCATGCTCACAACCACGCAGGCATTTGCTGATAATGGGTACAAAGGAAAGGGCAAACAGAAAGAATGGCAAAAACAGAGAGTACAGGACAAGGAATATCGAAAACACCCAGGCGAAATGAGGCGAGAAGATCGCAAACATTTCGAGGAGCAGGGTCGTCGTGACTACAAAAAACGTTCGGATTACCACGAGCATCGTGGATACAGAGATCGTCCCTATGACAACCGTCGTCATTACGAGCACCACGATTATAAAGGGCATCGGTATGACTATCACGGCCATTGGCGCTCCTGGGATCAATGGAACAAGTACGCAAGAAAACACCCACATATATACAAACAGGGAAGATATTACCGCGAAGGTGCGCATTTAATGTTCAGATTCTGTGAACCCGGGACCGGTAACTGTTTCTTTTTTTCAATCGGAAGGTAGATAGTTTGGCCAATTATATACAACAATATGGATTCATTATGAATTTAAAGGCATAATATTTCGGCATCTTTTTTTACCGAGCCACGGCAAGGGATATTTTATCCGTTCAACATCTAATGGATTGACAAAATTTGTATAGAATAGGGAGGCAGGAATGAAAAAAATTGTAAGAGCAAGTTCGCTGGTATTGGTATTTGTTTTAGTCGCATGTGCCGCACCTCAAACAAAAACTCAAAAAGGGGCAACATATGGGGCCGCTGGCGGTGCTGCAGCAGGTGCGATAATCGGGCAGGTGATTGGCGGGCATACTGAAAGTACCCTGTGGGGAGCAGCGATTGGTGCTGCTGTCGGCGGTCTGGGAGGTGCTGGAATCGGTAAAATGATGGACAACCAAGAAAGAGAAATGCGAGACGCTTTGGCCGCTTCTGAAGCTGCCGCTGTACGCAGAGAAGGCAACCTCCTTGCGGTAACCTTTAAAGGTGATGTTACTTTTGACACAAACTCCACAGTTGTCAATCCCGGCCTTTATACTGAGATTGACCGTATAGCAGGTATTCTTACTCGGTATTCGGAAACCCTGATAAGGGTTGAAGGGCACACGGATAGCGTTGGTACAGATGAATACAATATGGATCTTTCATTTCGGCGCGCAAACTCTGTAAGAGACCTTCTGGTCCAGAAAGGGGTCAACATCAGTCGTATTCAACCCGTTGGTTTTGGTGAAACAATGCCGGTAGCAACAAACGATACGAAAGCGGGTCGCCAGCTAAACCGAAGGGTGGAAATAAAGGTAGCACCGCAAGTGCAATAACAGTGCTGGAAGGACCCGCAGGGGCGAGCCACTGTGCGGGGTGATGAGTTCAGCCCTCGACATGAGACATTTTCAAAAACTTTGTCCCAAGTCGAGCCCTGGCTCTGTTACTTTATTTTGTACCCGTGTTAAGGATTGTCAGCTAAAAACTACTATTTTAAGGAGAATTAACTATGAAGAAAATTTGTAGAATCCTGGTCATATTCATTTTATCTGCTTTTCTTCTTTTAACCACTGCACCTGTAACGTCGGCACAAATGGCTGGACCGTTTTATGTGGGTGTATTTGGGGGCTTTGTGATGCCCGATGACCTGCGGTGGGAATGGGGTTACGACGAATGGGGCTATGACCATTGGGGTTACGACGAACGCCTCGATGACAGCTGGGCCCTCGGAGTCAAAGTAGGTTACATAATTCCTCCGGTCAACTACTTAGCTGTCGAATTGGAGTATACCTATCTGGGAAAGCAGGATTACGATGATTCATACTATGCAGGGTTTTATGGTGATGAAAGGTATAGCTACGACGGTAATTTTAGTGCACATAACCTGATGGCAAACCTCCTGTTCCGTTATCCCCCAGGAAAGGTCCATCCCTATGTGGGATTCGGCATTGGTTTGTCAAGAGCTACTATTGAAGAAAATGATATATTCGAAAGCAATGGTGAGGTTCTTTCATATCACTTTGATGAAGATGACACTGCCTTTGCAGCTCAGTTTATTGCCGGTGTGAATTTCGAAATCATGGCGAACTTGTCTGCCGACATTACTTACAAATATTTTTACAGCGAATATGAAATAGAGGATTGGGATGCTGAAGCGAACAATCACATGTTCACATTGGGCGTAAACTATCACTTTTAGGAAAAGAGGGACATCCTATAATGTGTCCTGAACGAAACTTAATTTGACAGCGGTCAGATCCTTCTGGATGTCAATGACAGTTACGCTGCCAAACGTGAATCCAGATTTTTATCGTTATAAATATTCTTTCCTTCAATAAAGGTCGCCATGGGAGTTCTTTCCTGACACCGTTTTCCCTGGTGTGTTCTCTCATTATTATAATGATGTATATACG
>JBARSG010000524.1:0-5685 GCA_049644625.1 Desulfobacterales bacterium
ACGGTTGAACGTTTTAAAAGCGTTGGATGTTTTTTCTTCGATCAATTCAATACCATTGTTTTTTAAAAATTTACGCAAAGCTTCGGTCGATTTCATCTGTCCCGGCGAACCTTTGCCAAGTACCAAAATGTCAGGTTTGCATTTCAAAATATCTTGAATATCATCAACATCAACAAAATGTCCTCTTTTTCTCCACCATTCAGGAACAACTTTTCCCTGAATGATTTTAACGTCATTTCCATAACTTACACCGTTTACGACCATATTTCCAAAAGAATATTGTTCGATCATGATATGTTTAATCGTATGGTTTTTGTTAACTGTTAACCCGCTCTCTCAGTTCCTTCCCGCATTTAAAAAACGGTAGCTTTTTAGGTTTAACCTGGACCGGTTTCCCGGTTTTAGGATTTCTTCCGGAATACGCTTTATATTCCTTGACATAAAAAGAACATAATCCCCTGATTTCAACCCGATCACCTTTTATTAGGGCGTTTGACATCTCGTTAAAGAAAAGTTTCACTACCGCTTTTGCTTCGGATGTTGTAAGTCTCGCATCCTCTTTTAGCGTTTCTATAAGTTCCAGTTTGTTCATATAATCCTCCTGATTTAATCATCAATTAAATCAATACAATAAAGAATCGGTTGAATATTGTCAAGGAATTCTGTATGGTTAGATTAAAATTTAGTGCTTCTCAATAAATTTTTGTGTATTAAATGATGATATTGACCCGCCACCTGATGACCTAACGATGATGTTATTTGAAAAAGGACCTGAAAATGATATCCGGTGCCGGGTAATCAATGGATGGTTCAAAATGGATTCTTATGTGTATACCCAGGAAAAACTTTTAATGGAAATTGGAAGGGTGAAACCGGATGTTGTTGTGATGGATTTTGGTTTGAAAGTGTCTCAATCCCTTCGTAGTCCAGGTCTATCGCGGTTTGATGTTCCGGTAATTTATGTTTGAATTATGAGTCAAACAATAAGATTTTGAATCAGCTTCGTATTTTCCGGAAAATCTATAAACATCAGGGCCTATCTCGGGTCTGTCAGACATATCACAGATTTTTCGCACAGACGATACTTTCACCTGGTGGATGTTATCACAGGTTTTTAAACTTGCCCTCTGACGGGTTTATAGCTGACTAAATTTAACGTTCAATCTGACCAATATATTGGCGAGATGAACGCAATTTTGGAACGGGAAGGCAGGCCATTTCATTAAACCTTTCGTCTTAATTGCCGTTAATTCTATCCCTCAATTTACCGGAACATTTAAATGAAACAACCTTTCTGGGTGCCAGCATCATAGCGTCACCGGTAGCCGGGTTCCTGCCTCTTCTTTTATCTTTGTGTTTAACACAGAATTTACCGAATCCGCTTATCAGGACATCCTCACTGGCTGCCAATTTGTTTTTGATGATTTCGAGGAGGGTTTCTACAATTTTTAAGGATCTGTTTTTGGGTAAACCGGTCTGATTCTGGATTGATTTTACGATCTGAACTTTCGTAAGTGCCATGGTGTGTTTCTCCTACGGATATGAATGTGAAAAGCTTTGTTAACATCTCATTTTAACTAAATATTGTTAAGATTTTAATAGGTTATATTCAATATGGGTGTAAATACAATTGAAATGATTAGGTTTTGTTAAATTTAGCAACCATTCTTAATGGCCTAAAATCCTTGACAAATAATTTTATAGGAGTAAGGTTATTAAGAATGTTCGAATTTTTCCTTAACTTATCAGGAAAGGAAGAGCAGATATGATGCAGACAAGGAACCCCATTTCTCAGGTAGAGAGGCGGGGTTTTTTTATTTTGTCATATCACTTTGTCCTGATCTGACAATGACACATGATAAGCTCCTCATAAAAAAGAGGAGGCCTTTGAAAAATATCAAATTCTGTCCAAGTTCAAGAAAGACGAATATTTTAACCACAGACATACATAGGAGTATTTCGAGGATTAAAATCTGAGTCTGACACAGAAATTGGGCAAAAGGGGGTGTTTTTTAGAGGTCTCATGAGGAGGGTACCATGGATTCAATCAAATCGTTTTTAGAAATTTCTAAAATCGCACGCAAGCAGGTTCATCAAAATTTAACAATTTTCCCCTTACTGGCACCTGATGGAATTGATCCGGAATATCTAACACTTGAACAGGCTTTAAATAAAGATTTAATTCAAATTACAGAACTGGACACCGAAGGGAGCGTTCCGGAACTCAGACTCCAAAATTCAGGCAAAAAGAGTGTTCTGATTATAGAAGGCGAAGAGCTTGTGGGAGCCAAACAAAACCGGATTGTCAACTCAAGCTTTTTGATCGCCGGAAAAACCGAGGTCGTTATCCCGGTCAGCTGCGTGGAACAAGGGCGCTGGAGATACAGATCAAAAACGTTTGCATCCGGTAAAAAAATGATGCATGCGTCACTTCGAAGAGAGCATCAAGAGGATGTAAAATTTAGCCTGAAGCGCGGGAGGGGCTATCAATCTGATCAGAGCCGGATCTGGGATAACATTTTCGAAAAGTCAGCTCGAATGAATGTGGAATCCCCGACTCATGCCATGGCCGATGTTTATGAGAGGTATGAAGACAAGCTCTCTGATTTTATCAATAAGTTTCAATTGATTGAGTGGCAAGTCGGTGCGGTGTTTGCCATGGACGGACAGATCGTCGGACTGGAGGGTTTTGGTTGCCATGACACATTCAAAAGGTTTTTCGATAAACTTGTTAAAAGTTATGCGCTGGATGCTTTGGACAGCCGGGATGCTTCACAAAAGGAATCCGTTCCGCCAAACAAGGCGCGTCGTTTTATGGAATCAACACTTAAAAGCAAAGGAGAAAGCCATCCTTCCATTGGATTAGGAACAAACATCATATTTGAATCTCGCATGGTATCCGGAGCAGCGTTAGTTAATGATGACCGCGTGTTACATCTGTCCGCGTTTAAAAAAGAAAAAAGTGGCCATGCATCCGGTGTTGGATTTCAAAGATATTCACACAGGAGAAGTCATAGATAAAATCGTTTTATGATCTTCAACCGAGGGTACTATGCTTATTGAAGCTACAGCAATTTTTTGAATTCATCAACGGTTAACCCTGCGTCTCGGGCGATACCACCCATTGTATAAGCATTTACGGGGTTATTACGGGGGATTGTAAGGAATCGAGCGCCATCAGACATGACGATATGTTTTCTCCCATCTCGAAGTATGCGGAACCCAGCTTTTTCCAGTGCTCTGACGGCTCGAAGGTGATTGATTCCGGGGATCTTTGGCATAATTAAAGAGCTATTTCAACTTCCCGAACATTTGAATCTTTAACGGAAGCGTATACAGCGGCCAAGTACTCTTGTATGGCATCCTTGATATTATCGATTGCTTCAGCTTCAGTTTTACCCTGAGACCAGCATCCCGGGAGCCCTGGACAAGATACACTGTAGCCTTCATCGGATTTATTAAGAACAATTTTGTATTTCATAAATAATCTCCAACATATTAGAGTGTTAATACAAAACAAATAATTTTAATAATAATGTCTTTTGAATTTATATGCAACCTAAATCGTTCAGTTAAAAATTGGTGTAGACGCAGATCGTCAAACAGTGCATTGAAAAGCTTCCGAAGAAATGGTGTTTTTCCCTTTTTTCCCCATGGGCTTTTAGAATCAACAATGATATAATGATTAAAATCAGCATTGAAGCTGTGTAGTCACGCAGGCGTGGATCGCTAAATGGACGAAATGGGGGCCTCCTGTATAATTAAATGACAGTTCCTGGCCAAACCCCCATGAAAACTTTGCCCTGTAGGACCATTTAACAACCAAACTGGATTTCATTTAATCTTAGCCAGTTTGTCCTGGTTTGTAAGGAATAAGAGTGATGGCGGAACCCCTTTCCGATAAGATTATTCGAAAGGTAAAACAGATAGACGAGCTCTATCACCGTCTGATGCTGGTCGTTGCACCTTCAGGCGCTGGAAAAACCGCCGACCTGCGCGCGGCGCTGCTCTCCGGCGGTTCACCGGTGACACCGGCGGAGATAAAAAAACGATTCGAGGAATACCTGGATGAACTTACCAAGGGCAAGGAGCCCGGAAAAGTAAGAATTGTGCTGGAGTAAAAAATGAAATCGCTGAATTCCGAATACCTTCAAAAACAGCCGATTACTCATAACCTTTTGCAAACCATCCGCAGAATTGCGGAATATAAGGGCAAGCAGGATCTATACAAGGAACAATCACCACAGGTCTTGGAGACTCTCAGGCAGGCCGCAATTATACAAAGTACGGAATCCTCCAACCGCTTGGAGGGGATCACCGCCCCCCTGGAGCGCATTAAGGACCTGGTTGCCAAAAAAACGACCCCTCAAAATCGTTCTGAGCAGGAAATCGCCGGTTACCGGGATATCCTTAATACGATCCATGCTAACCATGCTGACATCCCTTTCACTACCGGCGTCGTGTTACAATTCCATCGAGACCTTTATCAATTCCTTCCCGCTGAGGGAGGCAAGTGGAAACCTGCTGACAACGAGATTATGGAAATCCAGCCTGATGGCACAAAGGTTGTCCGTTTTTACCCGGTTCCAGCTAATCAGACTCCAGACGCCATGGAGACGCTTCACAAACAATTCGCTGAACTCTGGCAGGCTGGGGAGATCGAACCGCTTCTTCTCATTCCAACCTATGTTCTTGATTTCCTTTGCATCCATCCTTTTCTCGATGGAAACGGCCGCATGGCCAGGCTCCTGACACTTCTTTTGCTTTACAAGGCCGGATATGAATTGGGTCGCTATATCAGCCTGGAACAGATGATCGAGCAAACGAAAGAGGGATATTATGACACTCTATACACGTCTTCCCATGGCTGGCACGAGATGCAGCATAACATTTTGCCCTGGTGGGAATACTTTCTGGGTGTCATGTTGTTCGGATCATATAAGGAGTTTGAACGCCGTGTAGGGCTGATTACGACAGGGCGGGGAACGAAAACAGCGATGGTATTGGATGCCATAGGGCATTTCAGGGGTGATTTTACGATACGCGAACTTCAGGAGAGTTGCCCTCATGTTGGAATCGACCTGATTCGAAGGATTCTAAGAGAACAAAAGACTATTGGAAAGCTTGAGTGTTTAGGCCGAGGACCCAATGCAAAATGGAGAAATAGGTAAAATACCTAATTAATAGGTATTGAACGCTTTTAAATACCTATATAGCAGATAATATTCTGGAAATATGACATTTTTATTATATGAACCGTAATATAAAATATGGTCATGATCGCATTAACATGATCAAGTCGGGTTCAATGATCATGTTTAAGGTGAGTCGATGAACCAAAAGATCAACCTCCGATCGGAACGGAAAGGGTACATGTACCCCCACGCGAGATTTTCAAAGGTTTTTGAAAACATCACATCGGCAATACCTGAGAATGGAAGTGTTTTAATCACGTTAAAAGAGGGGATTGGAGACCTGACAGGCTCGGATGGAAGAACCTTTTATCTGTGGCAGGACAAGAAAGCACGGGAGTTGTTTAATTCCTGGGGTTCAAGGTGTGTGACTTTTCAACGTCTGTTTCCAAAACAGGATCCGGGGATGTATGGATGAGTTATGTTTTGGATAAGAGCGGGTAAAAGGAATGTTATGAAGATGAAGTTAATTTTACCAAATAAATCTAAATGT
>JBARSG010000525.1:0-4576 GCA_049644625.1 Desulfobacterales bacterium
GGCACATCACATCAGCTTTGGAGGTATTCTGGATGACATTGCAGATGGCGTTAGTTTCTGCATTGTCCCGGCCTGGATCTTTTATTTGTTGCTTGCCGACGTTTCGGATCCCGTGATCCGGCAACTACCGGTGGGGCTGGTGGCCGTGCTGTATACCCTTATGGGGATTGTCCGGTTGATTTACTTCACTATTGACCGCACCCCGATTCCCGGATTTTTTAAAGGAATGCCGACTCCGGCCGCGGCGTTGCTGGTGGCCGCACCGTTAATCATGTTCAACCAAGCCGTCGGGGATGCCTCGGAATGGGCTCGTTACTGGGGCATTCTCTGTTTTGGTTTGATGATTTTTTCAGCGATTATGATGAATCTTTATCCCATACGTTACCTGCATCTCGGCAGCTTTATAGATAGACATTCCTGGTTTGGTCGTCTGAACCTGCTGTTACTGGTCATCTTCATATTTACACCCTATCTGGGATATGCCGCTTTAATTTATATGTTCCTGTATGTCCTCTCGCCCCTGGTTACCCACCGCATCCTGCCGAAAACAAGTTAGTTCGATGAGTTTATGCTGAGGAACGAAGTGCTCACAATTGGAATGCCGGCCCCGGTGAATTAGAAAAAAGTTTCACCCCGGTAAGATCTGCCGGACTTACCCCAGTACCATCTGCCGGAGCTACGGGGCAGGCGGGGCAGGCTGGGTAAAAATATTGGAACCCACGACATTTCCGACGGCGATTTCGGAAATTCATATGGCAAAATATTTTATTATGGTGTAGCATATTATCTCTTCATATTTTATTATTTGGGTTCATATTGGGCTTTCTTTTTCCAAACTTTAGATTGTAGAATTTTCAGAATCCGGGATTATCGCAGGTTCGATTATCATCGGCGTGAGATCACCGTTCGATCAAAAACCATTCAAAAAGCCTTGGATAACAGCGAGCCGGTTTCACATACAAGATTGAGACAAGCTCATGAAAAACAGCCGGGATAAAACAAAAAAACTGGGAACCTTTTTTTTAACAATTTTACTCACAGGAAGGAGGAAACATGAAATTCGTTGAAAACAAAGGGTGGAGCCCTTATTTGGCTGGTGCTCTGGCCGGCATTGTAATGATTCTGTCGGTATGGATTGCGGGTAAATATTTCGGGGCATCAACTACCTTTGTCCGATCTGCCGGTATGATCGAAAAGGTTTTTAGTGCCGAGCGAGTAGAGAAAATGGACTATTTTATCAAAGAAGTTCCCAAAATCGAATGGCAGTGGATGTTCGTTTTCGGCATCTTTGTGGGATCGCTCATTTCATCAACAACTTCTCGCAGTTTTAAATGGAAAGCCGTGCCGGATATGTGGGAAAGCAGATTCGGCCAGAACAAATTAAAGAGAGGCGTTGTCGCATTTATCGGCGGCATGGTAGCCATGTTCGGCGCCCGCTTAGCCGATGGGTGACCGAGCGGGCACGGACTGAGCGGTTCGGTTCAGTTAGCGGTAAGCGGATTTATTGCTCTGATCTGCTTCTTTGTCGGTGGAATAATCATGGCACGGATATTATATGGAGGAGGTCGACGAATATGAAAGAACTTCTATACGGTCTTGTCACAGGCATCATGTTTGGCTTCTTGCTCCAGAAGGCGAGAGTTATCCGATATGATAAACAATTGGGAGCTTTGCGGTTTATTGACATGACGATCGTAAAATTTATGCTTTCAAGCGTTTTTGTCGGCATGATCGGGGTGTATATTCTTATCGATCTGGGTTTGGCCAAACTTTCCGTTAAATCAATGGTTTTAGGCGGGGTCATTCCCGGAGGTTTAATATTCGGTATTGGATGGGGGTTGCTGGGGTATTGTCCGGGAACCTCCGCCGGTGCTGTGGGTGAAGGAAGATGGGACGGAATATGGGGGATTTTGGGAATGTTAACCGGGGCCGCCCTTTATGCCGAAGCGTTTCCCTATCTAAAAAAGACAGTTTTAACATGGGGTGATTTCGGCAAAATTACCTTGCCGCAAGTTTTAGGAATCAGTCATTGGGTAGTTATTACCATATTTATCATTAGTGGATTGATGCTTTTTTATTGGTTTGAAAAAAAAGGACTGTGAAAATGGAAGAATAACGCCTAAGCTAATTCAACGAAAGGGCTGCACCTGGCGCCCGGATCCGAACTGTGCGCTTGGACATCCCCGCAGAACCCCCCAATGGTCGGGCATTCCGGTTAAAAGAACCGGGTATGCCTAATCTGAAGAATCCGGATCAGCGCGGGTTACAACAGAATTTATTCACGAATGTGAACGTGAAAACCTGATTCATGAGATTATGGCTCAAGGCAACAAGGGCTATGGCTATGAAGAGATTCGAAGGCTGATCAGAATCCGGCACCTGCGCCAAGACTTGGGCCTTGACCTGATGGCGGTGGATTGCATCCTCAGAATGCGGAAACAGATAGCGACACTTCAGCAACAGCTCAATGAAATGGAACAGCGCATGCTTCAGCGGGAGCAGGAACTATTGCAAGAGATTCAAAATCTTCAAAAGCGGATCGCATTGAAATCCGATTGGGAAGCAATTTAAAAAGGGTTTTTCAATACTGTCCGCGGACCCATATATGGGTATCGGCATTTTGTTAATCTGTTTCAATCACCAAAAGAAATCCCCAGATCCCGGGCTGTAGTGACGGTGTCACTATCAAGGGGCACCAGTTTCGTGCGTTCAACCGCATCTTTTATGGGAACGGCATTAATCTCTGAAGTATCCAGGGCAACCATATGTCCGAACATCCCTTTTTCAACAAACCGGACTGCTGCTGTTCCAAAACGCAGCGAGAGCAATCGATCGAACGTGGTCGGTGGACCGCCGCGCTGCAAATGACCCAAGATAATAGACCGGCAATCCTTTCCGGTGATTTCATGAATTTGTTCGGTTACTTTGACCGCAACTCCCCCCAAATGCACTTCCTGCCGACCGACTTCTATTTTGTCGGTGATGGTGGTTAATTCTCCGCCCATGGGCCTTGCACCTTCCGAAACAACCACTATGCTGAATTTTTCACCGTGCAACTCCCGGTCCATTATTTTCCGGCAAACTTTCTTAATGTCAAAAGTAATTTCCGGAATAAGAATTACGTCTGCTGTTGCCGATACACCCGCATTTAGTGCAATCCATCCGGCATACCGGCCCATGACCTCCACGACCATTACTCGTTCATGAGCTTCTGCAGTTGAATGAAGCTTATCCAGAGCCTCGGTAGCCGTGGTCACCGCTGTATCAAACCCGAATGTGACAGCGGTATTGCTCAGGTCATTATCAATTGTTTTGGGTATACAAACAATCGGAAGACCCAAATCGGCAAATCGTTGAGCAATCCGGAGCGATCCGTCTCCACCGATTACGATAAAGGCATCAAATCCATACCTGTGAAAATTTTCAATAACTCGTCCGGAGAGATCTTCTGTCTGATACCCGTCTTGCGTTTTCGTGGGATAATGAAAAGGATCTCCTTTGTTTGTGGTGCCTAAAATTGTTCCTTCAACCCAACGTTCCACTCTTCCAACATTCCAGCACTTTTTATGCTTCGCCCGGCCAGAGACTTTGCCACATCTGTCTGGACACTTCTCCATGCCGTTTGCTGACGCTGTTGCGATAGGCCGACATTCTGAGGGCAAAGGCCGTCAGATTAAAGCCTGCATGGGGCTGCTCAGGGTGG
Organism: Desulfobacterales bacterium; assembly: GCA_049644625.1. Classification (GTDB taxonomy): domain Bacteria; phylum Desulfobacterota; class Desulfobacteria; order Desulfobacterales; family UBA11574; genus S5133MH16. The sequence continues at coordinate 3,704 of JBARSG010000525.1, forward strand.
ATTACCAGTTGAAGAAAGGCGTCACGATCTAAGCTCAGGGCCGGCCAGTAGGCATGAAAATGTTTTTCCATCAGGTGAAACGGGATGACATCATGATCGGAATTGCCGCTTGAACCGTTGAATCATCAAAGACAGATTGCTTACGTCGACGGAACGACAATAAAATTATTTTTCGTGCCGAAACGGTTGAAACACGATTGTTTGTTTTTCGAATCATTTTCCCATCGATTGTCCACAAGAAAACGATATTCGTATCTTCCAGGGAAAAGCATGGTCGTTTTTTTCCACACCCCGTTTGGGTCCTTTTTCATGGGATGCCTTTTAGGATTCCACTGGTTAAAATTTCCCATCAAGATGACTTCACTGGCATCGGAGCATTCCAGTGTGAAATTTACCCTTCGTCTTCCACTTTTTTGGCTTGATTTTATGTGGGACATCAAATTTCTCCTTCATGGTTGGTGTTTATTGATTCCTGAAAGGGATTTCGATATATCTCATATCCATTTCTTTTTTTTGTAGAACCCGATCATGATCCCTGCAACGACGACAATAATAGCCCAGATCATAACATATCCCCAGCGCCATTCGAGCTCCGGCATAAACTTAAAGTTCATGCCGTAAATCCCGGCGACAAATGTGATGGGAATGAAAATGGTCGCGATAATCGTCAACACCTTCATAACCTCGTTCATTTTATTACTCACAGTGGAAAGATAAATATCCAGCATGCCGGCAAGGATGTCCCGGTACGACTCGACGGTGTCGATCACCTGAATCGTATGGTCATAGACATCCCTGAAATAGACATGCATCTGTTCCTGAATCAGAGAAGATTCACTTTTTACCAGGCCGTTAATGATTTCCCGAATCGGC
>JBARSG010000526.1:0-2337 GCA_049644625.1 Desulfobacterales bacterium
GCAGCAGCCCGTGTCGCAACTTCTCAATACGTTTAACGATGTTTCTGCCGGAATGGCCGAACTGGCAATGAAACTTGACGCGCTTTCCGGTGACACCACCGAAAGCGTGGTTCGGTTAAAAGGGATATTGCGCCGCCTGGACGATCTTATTACCGAGCGTCAGCCGGACATTGAAACGGCGCTTGAAAATATCAGGCTCATTTCCGAAAATCTAAAGGAGATCACCGACAATGCCAAGAAATATCCCTCACAATTTCTGTTCGGCGAACCTCCGCCGCATACGAAGACCGGAGAAAGATAATGAAGAAAAAAACGCTTCTGATTTTCTTTATTGGGCATTTAGCACTGCTTTCCCTTTTGACGGGATGCTTCAACTTTAACAAAAGTTTCCCTGAAAAACGTTTGTTTGTTCTGAGTGCTTCCAGGAGTGAGAAACTTTCGTTGTCAAAGTTGAATGCGGTTCTCAAAATTCAAAGATTCCGCGTCTCCCCGCAGTTTGAAGGCAAAGGTTTTGTTTATCGCCGGGGCGATCTAACGTATGAATCGGACTTTTACAACGAATTTTTGATCTCACCGGGCTTGATGATTGCCGAAGAAGTGAATAAATGGCTGGAGCAATCGGGCCTGTTTCAACATGTTATCAGTTCCTCAAGCCTTATTGAGCCGACGTTTTACTTAGAGGGTGTTGTCAGCGCTCTTTACGGAGATTACAGCAATAATCATTCCCCGGAAGCTGTACTGGAGGTGCAGTTCCTTCTGGTTCGAAATGTATCGGCCCGGCCGGTTGTCGTTTTTGCAAAGACGTATCGTATAGAAGCACCCCTGAAAGAAAAATTCCCGCCAGCCCTGGCAGAAGGTTGGAGCCGGTCTCTGGAACACATCCTTTCCCAATTTGAAGCAGACTTGAAAGCCTGCGAATTAAAAGGAGGGTAAAACATAATGAAAAAATTGAAAAAACATTCAATTTGTCTCTTCCGGGGCCTGGGTCGACTCACGATCGCCTGGTGGATGTCCGCCGTGTTGATTGCAGCAGGGGGTGCGGAAGCCGACCCGATTGTTCAACCGGAAAAATAGTGCTCGCTCATCTTAAAGAAACTTTGTATTACTATAAACTGCTTGAGGTTGCCGAATTAGAGGGTGATTTGCTCAAAGCGATCCGGACGAATCAGCATCCCAAAGTAAAGACGATCTATACCCGGTTGCTGAACGCTAAAATGGCCCTCAATCAAACCGAAATGACACGGTTGGTTTAACTGCCGTCGGTCGGTCTTAAAGTAAGCCGTGAAAACAAGTTTGAGATGTCTTGAAATTTAATGTGGTAAAATGAACATGGAATCCGAAAAAGCCCATATGCCGCCGGAACAGGTCGATAGTTCTCCAAAACAGGAGTGTGAAGTTATACCTGAGGGTATCATCATCAATGAGGTGCAGCTTATTTTAGCTGAAAAGAGAACCTCCTTATCAGCCATGCGGACAGGCATAACGGTTTTTGTCCTGCCCCTGTCCGTTTTAAGCGTCCTGATAGCCACTTCCAAATACTACGATGTTCTCCAGGTGATGCACCTGATCGTACCACTGCTCATCATTTGCGCAGCTTTGGTCGTTCTGGGTTCATATCTGATCATTCGAGCAATTATTCGAATACGCCATCAGGACAACTTAATCCTGCAATTAAAGCGCAAGCACATATGGATTTCAGAGTATATCGATTAATATTGGTGCGTTGCCTTTAATTCGTATTTCCGGCCGGACACCCTGATTTGCAAGTCCTTGCCGACCTAAAGTAAAGAGTATCGATGCCTTATGAACTAGGGTTGCTTGCCGCTATTGCCGCTACCGGCTTGCTGATCCGGATTGTTTATTTAAGACGGCGACGTCGGAAAAAACCCGATATTGCCTAAACCCATGAAAGGAACAAGATCGCTATAAAAATTTTAAGTTGAAATATCCCTCAGGACTTAAGCAGTATTACTTTTAACGAAAGGAGTTTAAAATGTCCATTATCACCATCTCAAGAGGATCTTATAGTCGAGGAAAAGAAGCCGCCGAAAAGGTTGCTCAAGAACTAGGCTACCAATGTATATCACGGGAAATTCTCCTTGAAGCTTCCGAACAATTTCATATCCCAGAAATTAAGCTGGTTCGGGCGATTCACGATGCCCCCTCCGTATTCGATCGATTCACTTACGGGAAAGAAAAGTATATCGCTTATCTTCATTCTGCCCTGTTAAAAAACGTGCAGAAAGACAATGTTGTCTATCACGGCCTGGCAGGTCATTTTTTCCTTCAAGAGATTCCTCATGTTCTCAAAGTGCGTGTCATTGCAGATCTGGAAGA
>JBARSG010000527.1:0-4453 GCA_049644625.1 Desulfobacterales bacterium
TGTTTGAAAATATTGAGAGAACAATACCCAAAAGACGTTTTCAACCGAAAACTACCACAAACAGACTTGCGGATCTTTGCATGAAAGGGGAAGATCCTCCGGAAGAAAAACACGAAAATTTAAATGAAAGCTGCCCGCTTTTAAAAGACAACCTGTGTCCGATTTATCCGGTAAGGCCCTTCGGGTGCCGGTGCTTTGTTTCAAAAAAAGATTGCCGGAAACAAGGATATGCCGAAGTTGATCCATTTATTTTAAGCGTTAACAATCTGTTTTTGCAATTTATCGAGCATGTCGATTCTCAGGGTTTCTCGGGAAATCTGATCGATGTTCTAAAATTCATGGCATCAAAAAACAATCGCCGCAGTTACAAAAGAAACACCCTGGATAATCCGGATACCGGTTTGATCCCTAATCTAAAGATTACCGTTTTGATGATACCGCCGGAACACCGGATTGAAATAAAACCCATACTTAACGCACTTCAAAACATAAAGCCAGACCTTTGAAAAACACCCTGAAAAAAAGAAACTTAGGACTCACTAAAAACAACTTAACAATATCAGATTATAATTACTTTACCTGCGCCGCCTTCAATGGTTTTGCCGGGATAAAGATCTTTGATGTCCTGAATAAACCGGGTGCAATGAGTGGGGCAGATATTTTCCAGAGTATCAATCAGATTAAACTCATTGAATCCGTGAAGCCCGCCAATAAGCGTTCTAACTTTCCCAAATTCTGATGCGGCGTGCAAAATTTCCCGCACCCCCGGATGAGAACATCCGGCAATCACCGTTACACCGGTATGTTCCTTTATTATCAGGGAATGCTCGATGTTCTTTAATTCACCTGTGGAATATATGTTATCATGCAGTTTACATTTTTCAACAACCCGTATCACAGTTACGTTATCATCTGATAATGCAAAGGAACAGGGGATATAAACCTTCACCGGATTTAAGTTTAGCAACCAGGAAAGCCCGCCGGTATGATCCCAGTGGGAATGAGAAATAAAAACCTTGTCAATCTGCATAGGATCAATTTTCAGTTGTTTCATATTATAATTGAGAATATCCGCTTTAGCGCCGGTATCAAAGAGTATATTTTTTCCAAAAACTTCTACCAAACATGAAAATCCCCAGTCAGATTTTAAATTCTTATCCCACGCCGTGTTGTCATATATTATGGTTATCTTCATCTTCTATACCTTGAACGGCCACAATTTGTGCGTTTAGACTCTTAAAACCAGGTATCAGGAGTTATATCAAAGCCGGACCCTCTGGGTCCGGCTTTATTCTGTTACCGCCTATTACCACGGCCTTTCCCGGAACCGCGACCTGAATTCCGGCCGGAGCCTCTGTCCTGCCCCGATCCTCTGCCTGCGTTCCGTCCTCCCTGCTCATTATCGCTAAAAGTCCCTCCGGCAGGGTTACAGGCCCCTCGACCTCTTCCGGTCATTCGGCCGTTACCCTTTGGACCTGTTCCATCTCTTTTTGGCATAACACTCACCTCCTTCGCAGTATTGCAAATGACTTAAATTTAAAATTTCCTGCCGCCTCTTCTGTGGCGTTTTCTGTGTTTTCCGCGCATTTCATAGGAACCCCCCTCAATTATGAGAGCCTTTCCTGTCACCAGCGCTTCTGAAACGATTCCACGGGCTTCAGATAAAATTCTGCCGTATGTCTGGCGAGATACCTCCATTATTTTTGCGGCGGTCTCTTGGTCAAGATGTTCGAAATCGCTCAATCTTATCGCTTCAAGTCCTTCCACTGAAAGCGTAATCTCACCGGTTTGAAACATACCCCGGGGCACAAAAGCGGTAATCGTCGGATATCTTGATACAAATCTCGGCTTTTTAATTCTTGGCATAATAAAATTACCTTTATGAAATGAGCGTTTGACTAAAATATAATTGCTATAAATGAGCATGTCAAGCAATTTTATGGTCAAATGAGCATTATATTACAGTGCCGGTTCCGAGAAAATATAAAATTATATCGGAATTTTTTTCAGTGAGTTCTTCGTTGTTACGGTGTTATTTCGTTAAATTGTTGTTAAATTTTTGAGTTGTTGGCCAATAATATAAAAAACAGCTTGACCATCCGGATAATAGGACTTAATTTAATCTTTTTGAGTTTATACTCATAACTGAGGATCTCGTAAAAAGTCAAGAAAACAACAACCGAAGCCCTGAGACGGCAGTATTCCCATGAAAACAACTTATGCCTGTATACCCTGTTTTATCCGTCAGGCTCTTGACGCGGTAAGGTTGGCGACTTCCGATGAAAAAATTCATGAGCAGGTGCTTCGCGGTGTTCTTGCCGCAGCAAGCAAAATGAACCTGGACCAGTCCCCTCCGGTGATGGGTCAGTATATCCACAAATTAATCAGAGAACTTTCCGGGCACGATGATCCATACAAAAAAATAAAAGATCGGTTCAACAATTTTGCCCTCAAACTTTATCCGGACCTGAAACAAAGAATCCAAAGTTCTTCCAATCCCATGGATACCGCCATTCGAATGGCCATTGCCGGAAATATTATCGATTTCGGCGTAAACTCACAATTGGACCGGTCTGTTATCTCTGATACCATTGAACAGGCACTGTCAGCGCAAGTGTTTGGGAATATAGAAGTCTTGTGTGACTCAATAGATTCGGCGGAAAACATCCTTTATTTGGGGGACAATTGCGGAGAGATTGTTTTCGATCGCTTACTGATAGAACAATTGCCTGTGCACAAGGTAACATTTGTCGTAAGGGGCGGTCCGATCATAAATGATGCGACAATGGCAGACGCACGGGAAACCGGCATGACCGAACTTGTCACAGTAATGGATAATGGTTCGAACATTCCCGGAACTGTTTTAGAAAAATGTTCAAAAGAATTCAGGGAATGCTTTGCACATGCCGATCTGATTATTGCCAAGGGACAGGGTAATTACGAAACGTTGAGCAGTTGTAAAAAGAATATATTTTTTCTGTTAAAGGCAAAATGCCCGGTGATATCCGGTCATATGGGTTGCGAACCGGGAAGTTTTATTGTTAAAAGGAGTAGTTGAACCAAATGAGTGAATCAAAAGAAACCATTACGGTTAATGTCAATGTGGAAATGACACCCGCTTCTCTTCAAGCAATTGTGGAGAATGCCAAGAAGGTTGAAGGTCGTGATGAAAAAGGTGTTTATCGTATAGATACTGCTGACAAGGTGAGTGAAATGATTTCAAATTTCATTCTGGAAAACGACTTTGAAAGTTATGCGAAAAATATCGAAAATTATCCACGCGGGTCATAACGCATAGAATTTTGCTGCGCTTGGGTCCGCAATTGGAATACTGGAATATTAACCGACAATGGAGCTAAGGAGAATAGTCATGCCCCTTTTTGATTTTTTGTGTATGGACTGCGGAGAAACCAGTGAACTTCTCATTGCAGGTCCGGATGAGAAGCCCAGATGCAAAACCTGCGGCGGCCATAATCTGAAAAAACTTCTTTCCGCTCACTCTTCCCTGTCCGGGCCGAATAAAAACCGAATGCCCGGACCCGGAGATACCGCATGCTGTGGATTGTCTCCCGGCCAGGCCGACTGCGCCGGACCGGGGAGTTGCTGTGGAAAACGACCGGTATAAATTAGGCCCGTAATTGTTGATTTTGTGCATTTTGTGGTAAAACTTTTTTCTTCTCGCCACAAAGGCACTAAGACACTAAGAAAGAATAACAAAATAAAATCCTTCGTGTCTTTGTGCCTTGGTGGCAAATATTTCTTGGTTCCGGCCCGTCCGCCTTACTCCGCTTGGCAGGAGGGCGGGCTTGTCCGGGTTAGGTCATATGAAAACAATTACAGAATTAATATATGAAAGGAAACTAAGTTATGAAAGTAGCCATTAGTTCGTCCGGCAAGGATCTTAATTCACAGGTCGATCCACGGTTTGGCCGGTGTCCTTATTTTTTAATCATCAATACAGAGGATATGAGTTTTGAGGTCTTTGATAATGAAAGCGGTATGTTAGGGGGTGGGGCCGGCATTCAATCGGCCCAATTCGTAGCCTCCAAAGGGGCCAAAGCTGTAATAACCGGTAATTGCGGGCCCAATGCCGTAAATACCCTTTATGCGGCCGGAATCCAAGTGTTTCTCGGAAACACGGGAACCGTAACGGAAGCCCTGGATAACTACAAAAACGGAATTCTGACACCCGCAAAAACATCGAACGTTCCGGATCACAACGGGATAGACGCCGGCACAGGCGGCAACCGCATCATGGGAATAGGCGGTGGAAGAGGTATGGGTGGCGGCGGTAGGGGCCGTGGTGGAAGAGGTATGGGCGGCGGCCGCGGCATGGGTATGGGCGGCGGCGGTATGGGCCGTGGTAAGAACAGATCATAAAGAATTAGAAAGGAGGATAAAATGAAAAAAGTTGCTGTCGTAGGATGTGGCGCCTACATGGACAGTGGTTACG
>JBARSG010000528.1:0-5741 GCA_049644625.1 Desulfobacterales bacterium
GCACAGATACAGGACAGCATATTCACACCGTGTTTTTCGTGGACATATTTGGCTGCATTGATTCTGGGCAGAGCGCCCTGCATCCTCAACTCCATGTTTTCTCCGGCATTGAGACCCGCCCCGCTGCCGCAACAAAACGTCTGTTCCCGGATGGTGTTGGCAGGCATTTCATAAAAATGATTACATATGTTTTTGATGACATAACGAGGCTCTTCCAGCAGTCCCATGCCCCTTGCAGGGTTGCATGAGTCATGAAAAGTGACCTTCAAATGGTCGTTTCTGGAAATATCCAGATCAAGCTTTCCGTGCTTGATAAGGTCGGCGGTAAACTCACAAATATGTACCATCTTGGTGGATTTGGCATTTTCGAATTTGGTTCCGGTAATGGGAGAGACCGGTTCTTCCAGAAAATCGGCCGGACCGTTCATGGTAGCCATGTATTGGTGAACCACCCGCCACATGTGACCGCACTCTCCGCCCAGAATCCATTTCACACCCAGTCTTTTGGCTTCTGCATACATTTTGGCATTAAGCCGCTTCATCATTTCATGCGAAGTAAAAAAACCGAAGTTTCCGCCCTCGGAAGCGTAAGTGCTCCAGGTGATATCAAGACCATATTTTTCCTGTAAAAAGTGAAACAGCATCATGTATCCCATGCAGGTATACGTTCCGGGGTCGGCAAAAACATCGCCGGACGGGGTAATAAAGAGGATATCGGCACCCTTTTTGTTGAAATTGGGATTTACCCGGATGCCGGTAATTACTTCAATTTCATCGGTGAAAAAATCGAGCATATCCTTGTAAGCATGGGGCTGAATTCCAAGATGATTTCCTGTTCTGTAGCAAAATGCCACAGGGGCTGCAACCCAGTCGATATTGAGGCCGATGAGATTCAATAATTCCCGGCCGAAAATGGTAATCTCTGCCGTGTCAATACCGTAAGGACAAAAAACCGAGCAGCGACGGCACTCAGTACATTGAAAAAGATAATACCACCATTCTTTTAAAACCTCCAGGGTCAGTTCTCTGGCGCCGTAGATCTTTTTGACTTTCTTTCCAAATAATCCGAGAATTTTACCGGCGGTGGTGAAATCGTTTCTATAGATCGAACGAAGCAATTCGGCCCGCACAACCGGCATGTTTTTGGGATCGCCGGACCCGATAAAAAAATGACATTTGTCGGCACAGGCGCCGCAACGCACACAAATGTCCATAAAGACTTTCACGGAACGAAACCTGTCGAGCCGCTCCTTGAAGCCTTTGTGAATTATTTCCTGCCAGTTTTCAGGAAGTTGCCAGTCTTCATCAAAGCAACTCCAATCTCTTGGATTGGGAAAATCTACATATTCAAGCCTTGCCGGCTTAGCAGCATGGCATGCGATCCCTTTCCTGATTTCGACAGGGGTGTCCATCCATCCCCTAGGGGAAGGTTTATGCTCTATTTTTGATAAAAATTCATCCGGATTTGGAAGTTCTGACATTACTTACTCCTTTTCCTCTGGTTCCTCCGGCGTTTTCGCCGCTAACGGTTTTTCCACGGGCAATCCTGCTTCGACCATCTTTTCCCTGAACTCGTCTTCATATGCTGCATATGAATGAACCTTGACAGGGTAATTCCATGGATTGATATGTCTTTTAAAACGGTTGTTATTGACCATATTTCGGGTGGGGCTCATAAAAATTCCCCCCAGATGCATGAGTTTGCTGAAGGGAAAATATGCTAAAAGAACACTGACAAAAAATAGATGTACATAAAAAATGCTGCCGATTCCTTCGGTAATATGAGGCTTAAAGGTTACAAGGCTCATGGTAAACTCTTTTACACCCACGATATCCACCTTTGTAAAATAGCGCATCAAGATTCCGGTAAACGCAATGCCAATAATCAAAAACAGGGGGAAATAGTCTGAAGCCAGTGAAATATATCTTATCTGTGGAATATATATTCTCCTTAAAAACAAAAAGATTAAAGCGGCCAGCAAGACCACACCGGAAATTCTAAGTTCCGGCAGGCCGATCTGGAGAAAACCGTCCAGTTTTGCCACTAATTCCACTAAAGCCGGCACCGGTTCCGTAAAGAATCGAAGATGTCTGAATATTACGACGAAAAAGGTCCAGTGAAATGCCAGCGAAAAGAGCCACAGCCACTTTTCCCATTCATAGGAAAGCTTATCGCCCTCTTTTAACGCCATTTTTGTATTTCTGAATAATGACCGGAAAAAAACGACCTCCAGAAACATCCGAATAATAACGCCGCCGGTCGTCGTCGGGTTGTCAATGCTGTTCGGTTTGATCCAGGGCAAAGATTTTTCCTGACCGCAGGTTGTGGGAATGCGAAAAGGAACCGGTGAACGGGCCCAGTCTATGATGCGGTTTATAAATCCCAAAATAAAAATAATTAAAGCCAGATAAGGTATGATAATCCCAAAAAATACCTCACCTCCCGGCAACATAGCGCCCACATAGGCAAGCAAAAATAAGACGATAACCGCTATGAGGGAATACATGTAACTAATATTCATTATACCATTACCTCACTCAATGGCCTCATAACAACATATAACGTTTATCCAAAATCGTCTCAGGCAGCTTTTTTTACAAGTGATTTTGCAAGAAACTAATATATCGTTTGAAGCCTCCTTACGCATTAATATTAGGTTTAATGTCCGGTTCATCCACCGGCATCTCTCTAACCAAACCCGCCCTCTTAAAAGCCTTATAAGTTGAGTTTCTCATCTCATTGGCTTTGAGGTCGTAAATCTTTTCCTTGCATTGCATATAAAGGTTAAACGCAATCAGGGCAAGTTTATCAATTTTTGACTCGAACAACAGCAGTTCATTGAAAAACTGTTCTTCGGAAGCCTCTTTTTTTATATTTTCTCTAATGGCCTTTTTTAAAAGAAAGATGAAACTTACGGCTTGTGCAGGGGAGAAGTTCTGAATAGCTCTGATCCTGATGATAGGATCGAGGAAGGAAATTATAATTTCATAATCCATTTCCTTAAGGAGTTCATTAAATAATGCTTCCAATCCCCGGGATACGGTTCTTCCAACAGGGTTGGCAAAAGGATCTTTCTGCCTTTTTAGAAATGATGCGGTGTCGGGGGGATAAGTTTCAACTGCTAAGGTAAACCAGTTTTTTATAATTGCGGTTTTTCTTTGCGCCAGCAGATTATTGAGCCTCATTTTCAGGACCGCTCCAAATTTCCAATTCTATTGAGTCGATTGTAAGTCGATGATAATAAAATTGTCTATTAATGTTGGTCAGTTAATCGACTGTTCCCGTTGGAGATAAGCCTGTTCCAGTTGAAAATAAAAATCAGAAAAATCACATTTGAAAGGAGTCCTATAAACATTTTGCAAATCCATGTCAAGGGTAAATAAAAAAAAAGATGTGAAACAGAGGAGGTTTTTTTTGTAGAATTTACGATACGTTTATTTATTCGTATTCAGATCCAACTCGATGGTTTTGGATAAAAGCGTATTTCGATGTATTCCGAGTCGTTCCGCCGCTTTTTTTCTATTGCCGTCAACGCTTTCAAGAACTTCGGAGATGTAATTTTTCTCAAATGCACTCACGGCTTGTTTAAGGGTCGTATCCTTAATTTCCCTTTTGCTAATGTTGAAAGTGGAAATATCTTTTAGATGAATCACAGAACCTTTTGAAATGGTAAACAATCTTTCTACCAGGTTCTGAAGCTCTCTGACATTTCCCGGCCAATCATATTCTGTCAATATGTCAACTGCCTTTTCGGAAAATATTTTGGGAGGTTTTCCGGTATTCATGGAATTTAACTCCAAAAAATGGTTCAAAAGAAGTGGGATATCCCCTTTTCTTTCTCTTAATGGGGGGAGTTCAATGGGAAAAACAGCCAACCTATAATAGAGATCTTCACGAAATTCTTCCTGTAAAATCAAGTTTTTGAGGTCTTTATTCGAAGATGCCACAAACCTGACATCAACCTTGACAACTTTGGTGCTGCCGAGTCTTTCAAATTCTTTTTCTTGGATAATTCGTAGAAGCTTAGCCTGCATGTTGATATCCAGAGAATCGATATCATCCAAAAAAATAGTCCCTTTATCTGCAATTTCCAGCTTGCCGACACTGGTATGGGTGGCCCCGGTAAACGCCCCCTTGTTGTGACCGAAGATTTTACTCTCCATCAGGGTCGCCGGTATGGCGGAACAATTAATAACCACAAACGGCTCTTTATGTCTCGATCCCCGGTTATGGATAGCTCTGGCAACCAGTTCCTTGCCCGTACCGCTCTCCCCCTGTATCAGTACGGTACCATCACTTTGAGCAACAATGGATATTAACTCAAAGATTTTTCTCATATTTTCATCTTTGCCAACCATCTTTTCAAAGGGACAATACCGTTCAAGTTCATCCTTAAGATAGGCAACCTCTTTTACAAGGCTTCGTTTTTCCATGGCCCGCTTGATTACAATCAAAACATCATCCACCACGAAAGGTTTAATGATATATTCATAAGCCCCCAGTTTAATCGCCTTTACCGCCGTTTGAACTTCATTAACCGCTGTTACCATGATTATTTCCGTATTAGGATCCGCTTCCTTGAATTTCTCGAGAAGGTCAAGACCTCCGGCATCCGGCAAAAGAATATCGAGTAAAATCAGATCGACTTTATTTTTTATAAAAATATCATTTGCTTGCTGCCCTGTATCCGCCAGAAGCACATTATAATCATCTTTTAAGACCATGTTGAACGATTGGCGAACGCCATTTTCATCATCAACAACAAGAATTGTATGATTTTTTTTCATATCCAATTCGCTCTTTCTTCATTTATTTTCTGTCAGCCAGGTATCAAGCGGGTTAAAAATATCGGGAAACTTAAAACAATCGCAAAACAAGCAAACTTTATGCCATGGTTTCTGGGTCCGCCTGAGACAGACTATGTTAAGTTATTATTATGTTATGGTTAATTCAGTTTTAAATCATTAAAAAATATATCATCATAAAATTGCATCTGGGTCAATCAAAGACTGTATAATAAGAAGATGCACAGAAAAATGTGCACGATGCACATTTTTCTGTGCATATCTGCTATCTCATTCTCCATGACTGTACCTCGTCTATTAAAAGTATTAATTTACATACCAATTTTTGTTATATAACTTCATATTAATATAACCTCCCTTTAAACAAGGTTTTTTAATAAATTCTTAAATAAAACCTATCTCATAACCGCTTTTTTCAATACATCGAACCCATCAGTCAGGCAGGTTCTGGCATGTTTTTTGTAAGAATATAAATACATAAGTCAATGGATTGACAGACATCGCACTGCATATAAAGGTTAAACGCAACCAGGACAAGTTCATCATACGTTCAATTTGGATATTTCGTAAAGAAAAATACGTTCATTCACCCGTTGGTTCCGCGTCGCTCCTCAAATTTCATCTTGATGTTATGAATTATTCCCTAATTTAAAACTAACCAGGCGGAGAAAAATCCCAAAAACATAAAGGGAGGTATTACCATGAAGATTAATTTAAGTTCTTTTTTGCAAGGGCGATCGAACATTTTTATATGCAGGATGCTGGGGTGGAGAATTACCTTCTTTTACATGAGCATTTTAGGGAAATTATATTTTTTCTTTAACAGAAAAGAAAAATGGAAAATCAAAAAGGCTGTTAAAACGGTTTTTATAGACCATAAAAACAGCTCTGAAATAAGATCTATAACACGAGACGTTTTTCGAGGCATATTATTC
>JBARSG010000529.1:0-1601 GCA_049644625.1 Desulfobacterales bacterium
GGCCAAATAGAGAAGGAAAGGGACTGCAATGAGACGGAAACCGCTCAATAGATTGGGTATGCTCAGTAGCCTATCTGGGGCTTGGTTGTTGCTCATGACTATTATACTATTTGATACTGCCCCAAAAAAGTAGACACGGTCAAGCGCAAAGTTTCACCTTCTGTTTTTCATATTCAGCCGGGCAAAGATACTCCAGTGTTGAGTGCCTTCTCTGCCGATTGTAGAACACCTCGATATATTCAAAAATGGAACGCAAGGTATCCTGATGACCTTCATAGCGTTCATGATAAACCAGCTCGGTTTTCATAATACCGAAAAACGACTCGGCTACGGCATTATCCCAACAGTCCCCTTTGCGGGACATGCTCTGGATGAATTCATGTTTACCGAGCTCTTTGCGAAAATCGTTGCATGCATACTGAACGCCACGATCCGAGTGAAAAACAAGTCCCTTGCCCGGACGACGTCTTCTGATCGCCCGTTTCAACGCCGTGACCACCATCTCATGACTCAACGAACTGCTCAGCGCCCAGCCGACCACCAGGCGGGAGAAAAGATCGATAATCACCGTCAAGTACAGCCAACCCGTGCGGGTAGCCAGATAAGTTATATCCGACACCCACACCCTGTCAGGAGCCTCTGCGGTGAAATTCCGCTCCAGCAGATTCGGCGATACGGCAAAATGATGCTTGCTATCGGTCGTCACCCGGTATTTGCGGCGGATCTTGGAACGAAGGCCCGTATGACGCATCCGCTTGGCCACACGGTTTTTACCGACCCTGCGGCCCCGATCTTGAAGCTCCTGGGTGATCTTAGGGCTGCCATAGCGCCCCTTGCTGCCATCATAGATTTCGCGAATCTCAGCATCCAATCTCTGATTATCAATCGCCCGCTGGCTTGGCTTACGTTTCAGCCATCGGTAATATCCACTGCGAGACACCTCAAGAACTCGGCACATCTCCAAAACACTCCAAACCGTGTGGTGCTCGCTTATGAACCCGAATATCGATGTGGGTCCGTCGAGAAGATGGCCACTGCTTTTTTTAAGATGTCACGCTCCCGGCGAAGTCGTTCATTATCCCGTTTTAACTTACGGACAATTTCGTCATCAGGTTTTAGATGCCCCTTTCCTGGAAATGCTTGTTCACCATCATGTTTGAACTGGCGTTTCCATCGACTGATAACCCCCTGTCCTATGCCAAGATCTTGCTCTATCTTTGTGGCCGAGTTCCCTGGCTCCATGGCAAGGCGTATGGCTTCTAATTTAAACTCTTTATCGTATTTTTTATTACCCATTGTGTCACACCTCCTGCTCTCTTATATAATTTTGCTATTCGGTGTGTCCACTATTTTGGGGTAGGTTCACTAACTGATTCAGATAGAAAAGATTTGCTTTCCCAGATACGGCACTAAAATCACAAATCACAATACTCAAATTACAAACAATATCAAAATTACAAATTCCAATGACCAAAACATTTCATTTAGTTATTGTATATCTCACTGTCATTCTATCTGTTTTGAATTTTGAATTTCGGTCATTGATATTTGACTGCCCTGTTAAATAAATCGTAGATTTAATGCAAAGCATTATTTAACAG
>JBARSG010000530.1:0-1716 GCA_049644625.1 Desulfobacterales bacterium
GAAGAACTCCGCTTTTGGGACAAACCCATGGATGATATTTGCAGAAAAGCCGCCCGGATAAAAGTGAAAGAATTTATGTACACCCCTGATGAAGGTGAATATATTAATGAAGATGCATCCTTGGACAAGGCCATCAATCAAC
This sequence comes from Desulfobacterales bacterium, assembly GCA_049644625.1. Classification (GTDB taxonomy): domain Bacteria; phylum Desulfobacterota; class Desulfobacteria; order Desulfobacterales; family UBA11574; genus S5133MH16. Next base: position 143 of record JBARSG010000530.1, read on the forward strand.
TTGTCATGGGGCGTCATCAGTCTTTACTTGTGATGAAAGGCGACAAGATAGTAGGGGCCTTAAGAAAAACCGATGTGTTTATGGAGATTGTCAAGGCTATAAAAGCCTGCGAATTATAAGCAATCAAAGAGATCAGGCATAATTGATAACCGACTCGAATTAGTAACCGTTATAATATTTCAGATAAGGAGAATGGTATATGACAAGCGATTCTGTGGTCCTTGAAAAAGGCAAGTTCGAGTGGAAACGATATCTGTTACTCTCAATAGGAATAGCACTATTTGCAGTAACTTTTTATTCATCTCCCTGGTCCGATGCCATAGATCCCATGGGAGAACATTTTCCCTTGAGCAAGGAGGGAAAAGGGGCGATTGCCGTTTTTCTTCTGGCCGGAACCTGGTGGGTCTTTGAAGTGGTGCCCATCGGCGTAACCAGTCTGGCCATCGGTGTACTTCAATCCCTTTTCCTGATTCGTCCTGCCAAGGTAGCTTTTAACGATTTTATGGATCCTTCGGTAATGTTCATCTTTGCTTCCATCGTTATCGGACTGGTTTTTACCAAGACAGGTCTGACCAAACGCCTGGCTTACAAGATGCTGGTAATCGTAGGAGAAAAAACCAGCATGATATATCTTGGATGTTTTGTGGTTACCGCAGCCTTGACGCACATTATGGCCCATACGGCAGTGGCAGCTACAATTTACCCACTTTTACTGGCTGTTTACAGCCTTTACGGAGAAGGAGACAAACCCACCAAATTCGGCAAAGGACTCTTTATCGGCATGGCCTATGTGGCCGGGGCCGGCAGCATCGTGACACTTTTGGGAGCAGCTCGCGGTGCCGTGGCCGTCGGTTTTTTTAACGATATTGTGGGGAAAAACATTTCCTTTTTTCAGCTCAGCTATTATATGTTCCCCATCGGCTGGCTCATGACGTTTCTGCTGTGGGGTTTTTTTATGATCTTTATGAAACCCGAAAAAAAGGTCATACCCGGATTGAGAGATAAAGCCAGAGTTCTTAATGCCGAACTGGGCTCCATTACCCGCAAAGAGATTATAGCTGCCGCCATCGTCTTTGTCTGTATCCTGGTTATGTCACTGCGCTCCTTTGTCCCTATTTTACAGCCTATTAACAAGACAGCCATTATTCTGATTTCAACCATTTTGTTTTTTATCACCGGCATTCTCGATCTTGACGATCTCGAAGATGTTCCGTGGAACATCATCCTGCTGTTTGCCGGCGCCATGAGCATCGGTTTCTGTCTCTGGGATACCGGAGCCGCCAGATGGATGGCCGTCAACTGGCTGGTCATGTTTCAAAAAGCCAACTGGTTTGTTTTTGTACTGAGCATCGCATTTTTTGTCATGATTATGACCAATTTCATTATGAACGTGGCCGCCATTGCCATCTCTCTGCCGGTGGCTCTGGTGATTGCTCCCTATCTTGGCGTGGCCCCGGAAGTGATTCTTTTTGCTTCCCTGGTGACGGCGGGCATGCCGTTTCTGCTGCTGGTGGGGGCGGCGCCCAATGCAATTGCTTACGATTCAAAGATGTTTACAACCGGAGAGTTCTTTT
>JBARSG010000531.1:0-3577 GCA_049644625.1 Desulfobacterales bacterium
ATATTAATCTGGGAAGCGGAAAAGAAATAAGAGGTAACAGCTCAGTATGTCATCGTTTAAGTGTAAGCCCATCAAATAAAGGTTGTCTAAAAATATGGTAACATTCAAACGTTACGGGATCTTTAAAAAACTTTTCCTCGAAACTTAATTGCTATGTAATATAAAGATTAAGAAAAAATTAAGGAGAAAAACGAGATGGCGGATTTAAGAATTCTGGTAACCGGCGGAGCCGGTTATATCGGATCGATCCTCGTGCCTGAATTATTGGCCCGTGGCTATGTTGTAACCGTGCTTGACTCCCTGATTCACGGCCAAAACCCCCTCCTTGAATGTTGTTCCAACTCGAAATTTGACTTCATAAAAGGCGACATCTGCAACCATGACTTGATGGCTAAACTCATCGCCCAATTCGATATTATTATTCCTTTGGCCGCCATTGTAGGCGCACCCGCATGTAAGATTAATCCAACATTAACCCGGTTGGTCAACTATGATTCTTACATGAAATTGATAAAAACGATGTCGTCTTCACAAATGGTTATTTTTCCAACCACAAATAGTGGTTATGGAGTGGGCAAGAAAGACGCCTTTTGTACGGAAAAATCGCCATTGCACCCCATTTCAGAATATGCAAGAATGAAGGTAGATGTTGAAAAAGCATTGCTTGATAAAGGGAATGCCGTCACTTACCGCTTGGCAACCGTCTTTGGTATAAGCCCGAGAATGAGGATGGATCTTCTTGTAAACGATTTTACATACAGGGCATATAAGGATCGATTTATAATTCTTTTCGAAGAACACTTCCGCAGAAATTATATTCATATCAGAGATACGGCCAAAGCTTTTATTTTTGCAATAGACAATTTTAACAAAATGAAAGGTGAACCGTTCAACGTGGGCTTAAGCTCAGCTAATCTCACTAAGCGACAGCTTTGCGAGAAGATCAAAGAATATGTTCCCAACTTTTACATTCATTCCGCTCCAGTAGGTGAAGATCCTGACAGACGCGATTATGTCGTAAGCAATGAAAAACTTGAGTCATTGGGTTGGCAACCGGATTATACCTTGGATATGGGAATTGTCGAACTTCTAAAGGGCTACCAGATTCTCAAACCGAACAGGTTCGCAAACGTTTAGAACTATGGAGAATCTTTCTTATACAACGACGGTCATACTGGCGGGAGGATTAGGCACTCGGCTGCGATCCGTTGTCCCCGGCAGGCCAAAGGTTTTAGCCAATATTCTTGACAGACCCTTTCTGGCCTTTTTGCTGGACCAACTGGTGAGTGCTGACATAAGGGATGTGGTCCTATGCACTGGATATATGGCTGATGACGTTTATGAGGAGATGGGCGATGCATACAAATCGCTAAAACTTACTTATTCCAAAGAAAATTTCCCCTTTGGAACGGGAGGAGCGCTTCGCCTTGCGCTACCGCATCTCAACTCAGATCCCGTATTGATTATGAATGGTGATTCTTTTGTAAATATTGACTTAACGGTCTATCTGAACTGGTTCTTTAAAAAAAACTGTCAGGCGTCACTGCTGCTAACCAACGTACCTGAAACCAGCAGCTATGGTAAAGTGGTTGTTGCCAAAGATGATCTCCTTTTAGCGTTCGAAGAAAAGGGGTTAAACAGTGGACCAGGCTGGATTAACGCTGGTGTTTATATACTGAAAAAGTCGCTGATAGAGACTATACCTGCCGGAACACCCTTTTCCCTTGAAAGGGAATTCTTTCCCAAATTAGTAAACAAGGAACTTTACGGATTTCGCTTTGATGGAAAGTTTATAGACATTGGCACACCGGATGCGTTTGCTATGGCAGAAGAATTTTTTCTCTCAATTTAATATGTAAAAGGTGTTTATGGATATTAGTCCCATTGTAGCAGGACTGGTCTATATTTTTGAGGAAAATTTATCATCAGTTAAGAGGAGGCTGGGTTAATGATTATCAGCAGAACACCTTTTAGGATTTCCTTTTTTGGTGGGGGTACCGACTATCCGCCCTGGTATTTGATTAACAGTGGCAGCGTTTTATCTGCTACAATAGATAAGTATTGTTACATCACGCTTCGCTATCTCCCCCCTTTTTTCGAACATCGAATACGGGTTGTATATTCAAAAATAGAACTTTGCCAGAATTATGATGAGATTCAACACCCGGCAGTCAGAGAAACGCTGCGTTTTTTAAAATTTGACCACGGCTTAGAAATTCACCATGACGGTGACCTGCCGGCCAGAAGCGGCATGGGATCGAGTTCGTCGTTCACAGTAGGATTATTGAACGCTTTATACGCAAAAAAAGGCGTTATGGTGAGCAAAGAACAACTCGCCTTAGAAAGCATTCATATTGAACAAAATATGATCAAAGAAACCGTCGGCTCTCAGGACCAGATCGCCGCCGCCTATGGTGGCCTAAATCATATTGTTTTTCATAAAAGTGGTGAATTTGAAGTTCACCCTATGATTCTTTCCAGAGACCGAGTACAGGAACTCAATTCTCACCTGATGCTCTTTTACACAGGAATAAAGCGAACGGCTTCAAATGTTGCTGATAGTTATGTAAATGACATACAAAGCAAAAAAAAGCTTCTTACTAAAATGCACGAGATGGTCGAAAAAGGCATCTTTATTTTACAAAATAATAATATCTGTGACTTCGGCCAGTTGCTGCATGAAGCCTGGATAGCTAAACGCAGTCTTAGCCCCAAAGTTTCCAACAATGTTGTGGATGGTTTATACCAAAGAGCCCGAAAATTCGGTGCTCTTGGTGGGAAAATCACAGGTGCGGGAGGTGGCGGATTTCTGCTTCTTTTTGTTCCTCCATCTGAACGACGCAGTGTACGGGAGGCGTTAAAAGAATTACTTCATGTTCCTTTTCGTTTTGAATTTAAAGGTAGCCATATTAACTTTTATGATCCCCCTGCCGAAAACTACAGCGAGGTTGAACAGGACCGGGTCGGAAGAATTTTATGTACCAGCCGAGAATTGAATACCATCGTTTCATAATAAAGGGTGTTTTTTATGCATGGAATACCGGAAAAAAAGAAAAAAGAAATATTCTATGCCATGCTTAGAATCCGGAGAGTCCAGGAACGCATCGAGTCGCTTTATCTTCAGGACGAAATGAAAACCCCTGTTCATTTGTATATTGGGCAGGAAGCCGTTGCAGTGGGCATTTGCAGCGTATTGGAAAAGGATGATTATATCTCTAGTAATCATCGTAGTCACGGCCACTATCTTGCTAAAGGAGGCGATTTGAAGGCTATGATCGCTGAATTACACTGTAAAAAAGACGGTTGTTCAAAAGGATACGGAGGGTCCATGCATCTGGTAGATATTTCTGTTGGGCATATGGGCAGTTCATCCATTGTGGGTGGGGGAATTCCCATCGGCACCGGCCTTGCACTGGCAATCAAAATGAAAGGGACCCGGCAGGTCAGCGTTGTTTTTTTCGGAGACGGTGCCGCTGATGAAGGTGTTCTTTACGAAAGCTTCAACTTTGCGATGCTGAAAGAATTACCGGTAATTTATGTGCTTGAGAATAATCAGTGGTCGGTTTGTTCCCACATC
>JBARSG010000532.1:0-2557 GCA_049644625.1 Desulfobacterales bacterium
GTCAGACTCAAATTTTAATCCTCGAAATACTACCAGTATTACTGTGGTTAAAATTTTCGTCTTCCTTGATCTTAACAAAAAATCCTAGTTTTCGTTCGGGCACTAAATAACAAAAGTGAATTATTATGGAATTATATTTAGATTCAGCAGATGTAAAGGAGATAGAAGAGGCGTTTCAGCTCGGTTTTCTTGCAGGACTTACGACCACTCCCACGTTCATGCATCGGCACGGCATAACCGATATAGACGGTACAATTCTGAAATTAGCCGCTATGATGCCGGTGCTACAGATTGAAGCGCTGGGGGAAACATGTGATGAAATATACAAAGAGGCACACCGTCTTTTAAACCTTGGATTGGACACAGAAAGAACCGTATTCAAAATACCGGTCTCCATTGACGGGGTTAAAGCCTGTAAAATGCTCAAAGATGAAGGTATAAAGGTGAACATCCATCTTGTTTACACCTTACAACAAGCTTACATGGCAATGGCTGCAGGAGCCGATTATGTGACCCCTCTGGTGGGCCGCCTGCAGGACCAAGGCCATGATGCACTTGAACTGATAAAACAGTGTGTGAAGGCTGTAGACCATTACGGTTACCATACAAAAATCATGTTTTCTTCTGTAAGGCACCCGGAACATGTGCGGAATGCCATAAATCTTGGCGTACACACCTGCACGGTACCCTGGAACGTTATGAAACTGTTGACTGAAAACGTTTTTACAACCTTGGGAACCCGGCAATTCACAGAACACACGCAGCTGATGACAATCAGAGTTAAAGAAGTAATAAGAGAGGCAAATCCTGTCGCAACTTTGGATGATACGGTGTTGGATTCGATTGTGCAGATGACCGAATCCGGATTGGGAGCTGTCGCCATTGTTGATAATGGGAAAGTGGTGGGCGTGTTTACTGATGGTGATTTAAGGAGACAGCTTGAAAAGAATGGAAAAACCATCTTAAGCAAAAGAATGTCGGATTTTTCATATAATCAACCGATTACAATCAGTGGAGATAGTCTGCTGTACGATGCTGTTGAGGTATTCAAACAGAAAAAGGTTGATAATATCATCGTGCTGGAAAATGATAAGCTTATCGGTATGATTGATGTTCAGGACCTGATTAAAATGAACTTGATTGTCTGATGAACATAGAAGACATTTTTTCAAATTTGGGGGGTGAATTTATCACCCCTTTTATAGATATCATAGAAAAACTGAGACATATCAAAGCCTACCTGTTCGACTGGGACGGCGTATTTAATGCGGGTGTAAAAGGAGAGGAAACAAGCAGCACTTATACAGAACCGGACTCAATGGGGACAAACCTATTGAGGTTTGGACACTTTTTAAAAAATAACGAGCTTCCCTTGTTTGGTATTATTACCGGCCAAAACAACCCATCTGTATTTCAATTTTCCAAAAGAGAGCACCTTCACTTTGTCTATTACAATTTATTGAATAAAATAGAGGCATTAAACCACATTCAAATAACACACAACATTCAGCCGGATCAGGTGGCATTTGTTTTTGATGATGTTTTAGACCTTTCCATAGCCAGCCATTGCGGCCTGAGATTTCTAATCAGAAGAGAAGCCGGCCCACTTTTTAAGACATATGTTAAAGAAAAAGGATTATGTGATTATATCAGTGCAAACAGCGGGGCACATTACGGAATTCGGGAAGTCTGTGAACTTGTTCTCGGAATTTCAGGTGTTTTTTCGGAAGTTGTAGATAATAGAGTAAAATTTAGCAATAAGTATCATATGTACATTTCAAAACGCAACTCTGTTTCCACTGCTTTTTATACAAAAAAAGACGGTATTATTGTTGAACAATAGAAGCTTACGCCCCATGGGGACCATCTCATGAAAAGGCATAAGAATCACCAGCATAAAGGGAAGGTTTGGATAACTCTCGCCTCCCGCACCATAGATCATCTTCCTGTGTTTAATCATTTCAGTGTGAGCAGACCAGCGCAGAAAGGCGGTACGATTTTCCTTTGCCTTTTTAACGACCGTTATACCGGAAACCAAATAGATGATTAAAAACACCACTATCAATAGTTTCTTGGATCTGGTCGTCAAATTAAACATCCAATATATCCCGCGAGCAGTCCGATAATCTTGAAATTTTTGCAAAGTTTCCTTTTTTGCTAAGGCTTTATAATTGTTGATGACCTTTTGATGCTTAAAGCAATAAATATAATCAATCAAAAAGAAACAACTCTTCTTTACGGATGGTGATAAACAGCCGAAAGCCGATTGTTTGTCAAACGTATTTACCCTGTTAGCTTTCGCCTTCCTGTTGACTTATCTTAAAAAAATGCTAAATAGATTTTATAAATCTTTTTTAGTAGATGAATAATGAAATTTGCATTTTGCCTGTATAAATATTTTCCCTTTGGTGGACAGCAGCGCGATTTCTTAGAGATTGCAAAGACTTGTATAAAGCGCGGTCATCATGTTGATGTATATACCGCTTCCTGGGAAGGTGATATCCCGAATGGCTTTCAAATTTATGTACTTCCGATAAAAGGTCTTACAAACCACCGC
>JBARSG010000533.1:0-5496 GCA_049644625.1 Desulfobacterales bacterium
AACTGTTTCTTAAGATTATCGAGGACGTGGGCTGTTGCGGATGGGAAAATGAAAGCAGTGATCGATTGCTTGCATACAATGGAAAACAAAAATTCATCCTCTATGATGAATTCAGCCGTTTTAATAATCGGAATTATGATATTAGCTTTTATGTTTTTAACGCAGAATTCTCTTTGGATAAAAAACGGGCTTCCTATACCATAAAACCGTGTTGCAAACCTTTTGATACGATTCGATTCTCTTCTGATGTATTCGATAAAAGTCGAGGAAAAGAGTATGTGAATTTGGAAGATCAAAAAAAGATTCAGTCGGTTTTAGATACATTGCCTCTGGTAGAGGTCTCAACCATCGATGCATCTCCTGAAGTATCGGCAAGTATCAAAAATGCAGTACTGTCAGGCTGGATGGATAATGATCGATTGCTTCTAATCAAAGATAATAAATTGGCTGTGTTCAGGTTGTCCAGTAAAGAAGTTCAGGTGTTTTCGATTCCGGTTGAATCACCGCATCAGGTTTATTTGCGATAAAAACCTGGGGCATGGCAACGCCTCAATCGGAAATTTTAACCCTTAACCTTTGCAACCATCCGGATGATCTTTTTTTGAACTCGTCCATCGCGAAAATTATTTTCAATTCATTCATCAAATCGTATATCTGAACCCTTATAGTGGCCGAGATAAATCACAGTGGCAGACATCTTCCTCATCCAACCGCCGATTCGCGACTTTTACCTGACCGTCAAAAGGACCATCCCCTATGGTCTTGCATGTATTGCCGCGGTGCTGAGGAACAAAGGATTTTCCGTAGAAATTTTTGACGGCCTTTCTACTTCAAAATCTCGAATCATCGATCTTCCCGGGGAAATGGACTATCTTTGGCAATTCTACCCCAAGCCGGATCAATCCCCGTTCGGACTGTTTCATCAGTATCGGCACTTTGGATACAGCTTCGAACATATCGGACGGGCCGCCAGGGATTCCGAAGCCTTTCTGGTAGGAATTTCGGCCCTGTTCACGCCTTATTTTCAGGAAGTTTTAAACGTTGCCGAGTCCGTTAAACGATTCCACCCAACCTGCCGCATCGTCATCGGAGGACACCATCCCACCGCTCTACCCAGCAGCGCAATGGAGCACTCAGCCCTTGATTTTGTTATCCGGGGGGAAGGGGAAATCTCAATGCTGCTGCTTGCCAAGGCGGTGAAAACCGGTACCCCTGTTGAGTCCATACCGGGTATTGTATTTAGAAAAAAAGACGGCGCCCTGCATGTGAATGAACCGGCAGTCACAGGTAACCTGAATCATCTTCCCCTGCCGGCAACCGATCTTATCAAACATGGTTTTTATCAAAGGAAAAATAAAGGGAGCGCAGTCATTACCACCAGCCGGGGATGCCCTCTGAAATGCACTTACTGCAGCCTGGGCGCCTCCTCTTTTGTTCCTTACCGTCGCAGAAGCGTAACATCTGTGATAAAGGAGCTGGAAACCGAGATCGCCCGAAATAATGTCGGATTCATAGACTTTGAAGATGAGAATATTTCCTTTGATAAAAAATGGTTCCTGCATCTTTTGCATGAGATCAAAAACCGTTTCGCCGGATACGGGCCGGAATTCAGAGCCATGAACGGGCTGTTACCCTCTACCATAGATGATGAGACGGTTCAAGCCATGCAAGGCGCCGGTTTCAAGACCCTGAATCTTTCCTTAGGTTCTACTTCCCGGGTCCAGCTCCGGCGTTTCAATCGGCCCGACGTCCGCCAGGCCTTTGACAGGGCGTTGCAATCCGCCGAAAAATATGGCCTGAATGCCGTCGGCTATGTGATTGTCGGCGCACCGTATCAGTGCGCCAACGAATCTTTGGTTGATCTGCTCTCTCTGGCCGCCAAAAGGGTGCTTGCCGGTATTTCTGTTTTTTATCCTGCACCGGGCAGCAGGGATTTCGAGCAATGCAGAGCTGAAAACATACTCCCCGGTACATTTTCGCTCATGCGTTCCAGTGCTCTGCCGTTGTCTCACACAACTACCAGAAAAGAAGTGGTTACCCTTCTCCGGCTGGGAAGAATCCTTAATTTCATGAAGTACCTGGCAGACCTTGAAACGGCACCTTCCGGTGCTTCCGTGCAACATGCGGCCGTCAAACAAGGGGGCAACCGTATTCAAGTCGGCAGGAAACTCCTCCGAATGTTTCTAAATGACGGCAAAATTAGAGGGATAACTCCGGAAGGACAGATTTTCGAGCACAACATTTCAATCCCACTGACCCACAGGTTTATTCAAAAACTCAAAAATATCCGGATCCGGGGAACCCGATAACCCGAATCACCAGAGCGCTTTCCGGATTTCTTTAAAAACGGTTGCAAATATCTACAACATCCGCTATATCCCTGCCTAAAATCCACTAAAGGCGGGTTAATATGATTATTTTATACACCAGAACTTATTGGGAAGTTACGATTTAACCATTTAACCAAAATTAAACACAAAGGAATTCGTCATGGCGGCTGCGGAAATGATCGAGTCCATCGATTTGAACCCGGTCATGTGCTCGGCGGAACGGTGCGTGGCGGCTGACGCCCGAATCATGCTGACAGCAGCGAACGGTTCGACAACCATTTGAGCACGAAGCTTTCTTAAAATTACAGGTGGGCATTTTTCATTGAAGTGAAACCTGGTTAACTCTCACGTAAAACGGAGGAAGTTATGGAGACCAAAGATTCCTATTCCAAGAAGATGAAGGCCAAATTCGATGAGTTAAACGACAAATGGCAAATTGAGCGCAAGAAGCTGGAAGGCAGAGCGCAACACGCCAAAGTCGAAGTAAAGAAGAAATTTGAGGAACAAATGAAAATCCTTAAAAAAAATCGCGAAAAAATGGGTCAGAAGCTGAGTCAAATTGACCATGCCGGTGAAGACTCATGGAAGGACATTAAAAAAGGGGTGGATACCGCCTGGCAAGCCCTGAATGAAGCCATAAAAAAAGCGCGATCTCACTTTGATTAAATGCTTTCACCGGATTGAAGGTTATATTTCTTTGGAAAATATTGAAACCATGCCAAAGCAAATTCGTGTTCTCTTGTTCGATTTGGGAGGTGTCCTCATTGAACTGAACGATCTATCCACATTGTTACATTTGGATGGCGACGAAATGCCTGTCAACAAGCTTTGGTCGGATTGGCTCTCCTCTCCGGCTGCACGTGCGTTTGAAATGGGTATTTCCACCAAAGAGCAATTTGCGGACAAATACATTGAAGAAACGAATTTACCAATAAAACGCAATGAATTTCTCAACGCATTCACCCAACTGCCAAAAGGTCTGTACCCTGATGCCCATAGACTTATAGAACGTTGTCGAGACCGCTATTTCATCGCGTGTTTGAGCAACACAAATGCGTTACACTGGCAGAGACTTACCCATGAAATGGGTATTGATGGGATGTTCGATCAACATTTTGCGTCACATTTGACCGGAAAACTTAAGCCGGATCGTGAATCTTTTGAGCATGTTCTTCAAAGCCTTAATTGTGATCCGTCAGCCATTCTTTTCTTAGACGATAACGAAATGAATGTTAAGGCTGCAAGATCCGTTGGAATAATCGCATACCACACCGAAGGCGTACAGGAAGCTGAAAAAATTTTAGAGAAAATCGGAATTTTAACAAAATCATAGAGACACAGACAAAGAGGGTCCCAAAAAGCAGAGCCGGATAACTCTAACCTGGCTCTCCGAGGCGTAGGCTCTCCGAGCCGGAGGCCCACAAGACCAGGTTTTCAAGATTAAATAACGTCGTTATGGACCAACAAGTATTTAAGCCGAAATAATGAATAAAAAAAAGGTCAAAGAGCGTTTATCAGAGTTTGCCGGAATATGCCAAAACGCTGAAAATGATGAAAAAGCACTTTTGGAAGTAGCCCTTTTTGTTGAAGATGTGTTCGGGATAGTTCTTTCTGATAATGAAATCTGTGAAAAAAATCTTGGAACCCATCACGCTATCGAAAAATTTGTATTTGAAAAACTACAGTTGTAAAAAACATGTGTGGAATCTGTGGAATAGTAAATCTTGATAGGGGTCGGCCTCCGGATGTAGATATTCTTATACGCATGATGGGAAGGCTTCGACACCGTGGACCCGACTCAAGCGGCTACTATCGTGACAAATAGGTTGCCCTGGGGCATACCCGGCTTGCGATAATAGATTTGCAGACAGGTACAGGGGCATAACATAAGCAACACCAACAATATGAGAATTGTCGCCGTACTGTCCACCATGCTTGTGTATCATCATTATATTGAACAAGACGGAAGTGGTGGAAAAAACCAAAGACCTGCCCAACCCATGAAGGTTATTGATAAAACAATCTGAAAAAATATTAACGATATTAAACATTAAAAATCATATTAGGGATAAAAATTATGAGCCTGTTAACCGTAGACCAAGAAAAATGTGAGCGTGATGGTGTTTGTGCTGAAGTTTGCCCTGCGGCAATCATCGAATTTAAAGACAAAGATGCTTTCCCCACCCTTGTCGATGGCGGAGATAAACTGTGTATCAGATGTGGACATTGTGTGGCGGTTTGTCCACACGGTGCCATGTCTCATGTAATTATGAAACCGGAAGAGTGCCCACCGGTAAAAGAGGACTGGTTATTTGGCCCGGAACAAGTCGAACATTTTTTACGTTATCGAAGGTCTATAAGAAACTACAAGAAAAAGCAGGTTGAACGAGAGGTTCTGACAAAACTAATTAATGTAGCACGCTTTGCCCCCTCCGGACACAACCGCCAACCTGTCAAATGGCTGATTATATATGAAAGGGATGAGGTCCAACGAATGGCTGGATTTGTTATTGATTGGATGCGCCATTTAATTAAGGAAGATTCTCCACTCGTTGCTGCAATGAACCTGAATCGAGTCGTTGCTTTCTGGGAAGGAGAAAATGACCCCATATGCAGAAATGCACCACATATTATCGTTACCTATGCGCATAAAGATGATGGAACGGCTCCGGCTGCTTGCACCATTGCCTTAACATATTTAGAACTGGCTGCTTCGTCTTTTGACCTTGGAGCGTGTTGGGCGGGTTACTTTAATGCTGCAGCAACCCTCTGGCCGCCATTGCAACAAGAACTGGGGCTTTTTAAAGGAAATATTAACTTCGGAGCGATGATGGTGGGTTATCCGAAATTTAAATATCAAAGACTGCCTCTCAGAAATGATGCCGAGATAATGTGGCGTTAAATTGTTCCGACCTAAACTTGAATTGACAGACTCTTTAAGCGGTGCAATACATCACTTGATAGATTGTTGTCTCTTGATATCTAAAAACACAACCTCACGGCTCTTAGCCAACGTCAAGATATAGTCGAGTAGCCCGGGAGAATTTCACCCCCAGGCCCTCACAGATCCGTCCGTGAACCTCTCGATTCATACGGCTCCTGTCAGCCATTCTCTTGAAACCTCTCAGTTTCAAGCCGACGTAGAAAGAAATTAGCTCCTCCCAGT
>JBARSG010000534.1:0-12469 GCA_049644625.1 Desulfobacterales bacterium
CCTTTGAACCTCATACTGATAAGGGACAGATTCACCCTTCAATCTTTTGGACACTCTTTCTACTATAACCTCCCTGTCATCAGGGTGAATCAGCACCTTATATTCCGTTCCCAGTAATTCTTCTACCGTATACCCATGCATCGTGGCGAATCTATCATTAACAAATACAAACCTTCCATCCTGGTGGATAAAAATACCGGTAAGGGAGTTCGTTGTAAGTGTTTTATACTTTTCCTCACTCCTTCTCAGCTCTTCCTCCACCTGCTTGCATCCGATGGCTTCTTTTTCTAACTTTTTTACCCTTTGTTCCAATTCCTCATAGGTTGGCTTTTTGGGCATTTGAATATACTCCTATAAACCATTATTCCACTATTTCATCATTTCATATGTGAGGCAAAAATACAATGACTTAATAATTCGCTGTCTTTACAATAATTTATAAAAATTTTGTGGCGATTACCTATTAGCGCCGGCTTATTTGATTAACGAAGAAAGGGGTGCAACAAGTGACACCCCTTTAAAAAAGTTATTCGCCGATCTTTCTCTATCATTCCTCTACGATTTCCCAATTTATCACAAAAGTATTGTCATGGAGGAAGTATCGCGATAAATCAGGAACCTTCGTATTTAAAAGAAAGCGATACTCTGGCACGATAGGATACGACCTTACCATCATTAATAGTCATATCCAGTTTTGTGATTTCCGCAACTCTTAAATCGCGTAGACTTTTAGTTGCTCTTGCTACTGCATTTTCCGCAGCTTTCTCCCAGGAAGTTTCACTTGTTCCCACCAATTCTACGATTTTGTAAACACTGCCGCTCATGTCTGCCTCCTTGCATTAAATTTTATAAATGTTAATTGCCGAATGGCCGAACCCGGATGAAACGGAAATCCAAACCATAATTTTTAAACTTTAAGTAGAATTGTTGGCCTAAAATATATTGGGATAAACTCGAAGGTAAGACAATTAAAAGAGCGGTTCTTCGTAAGTGAAGAACCACTCCACACAAGCGCAAAAAATGTAGCCTCCCGCGCTTTTAAAATATTTTTAAATAAAATAAAATTTTACGCAAAATATGTCCATAAGATAAAAGGCTCATTTTTATAGGGAAAAATCCCAATCTCTAGGCAATTCCCCTAGGCACTATCACATATGATTTCAACGTATTATTTTACATTTTTTTTGTTGACAATTTCTGTTATGGAAATAGAAAAAAGATGAAAAGGATTATTGTCTCATAAAACGAGGTGAATGATGACGGATAAATCACGTGAAAAGACAGGACCGGAAACTTTTTTTGCGGACTGGATGAAGATGACCACAGAATTATGGGACCCGATGGCCTGGATGTGGAGCGTTTTCCATAAGACAACCGGTATGACACCGGATTCAATAAAATATGGAAAAAGGCCACGGATGCAGGAATCGTGGGATACCGCCCAAAAAACCTGGCAAGCATTTTCACAGGTTATGAGTGAACCGGAAACCATGGAAACCCTCTTGAAAGGAGCCGGTATGCTGCCGGAAATTTTCTTGAAAACAGCACAAACAGGTTCGAAAACTTTCGTGAATTTTCAGAAGCAGTGGATGGAAAGTACCGGTAAGTTACAGGAATCCGCCAAAACCTATAACCTAGAAGAAGATGCATTCAAGGCATGGACCCAACTATACGAACAAGAATTCAGAAAGTTTTTCAAAATTCCTCAATTGGGACTGACTCGATTTTATCAGGAAAAAATGATCCGGTCGATGGACAAATTTAACATTTATCAGGCCGCAGTCACTGAATTTTCTCGTCTTTTATTACTGCCCATGGAAAAATCATTCCAGGTCTTACAGGAAAAGCTGACGGAATTAGCGGATAAGGGAGACCTTCCTGAAGATTCAAAAAAATATTACCAGATATGGATAAAAATACTGGAAGGCCATTACATGACGTTGTTCCAATCGTCCGAATACACACAGGCACTGAACAAGACTCTTAATGCAATGTCGGAATTTTCGGCAGTAAAAAAAGAGATTCTCCAGGATTTTCTGAATATGCTTCCTGTTCCCACCCATAAAGAGATGGATGAACTATATAAGGAAATTTACCTTTTAAAAAAGCGAATAAAAGAACTTGAAAAGAAAAAATGAAAATCCTGTATAATCTGCTTTATTTACATTAAAATAGCATGGAATATGATTCCGAATTCAAGAATCCAAAATAGAATGGGGGGTAATTTTATGACTCAACCCAAAATAGCCGTTGATCTGATTCTTTCAAAACTGGCCGAGGATGCGGAAAAGGCCCGGACGCGTGCTGAAAAGGCCTCGGAAGTATTGCTCGGACCTCTTGAAACAGAAATCGCCACCACGCCTTGCGATGTTATTTATGAAGAAGACCGGGTAAAACTCAAGCATTATAAGCCGGCAACCAAAATTCAGCTTAATAGACCGCTTCTCTTAGTTTATGCCCTGATCAATCGGGAAACAATGCTTGACCTCCAGCCGGGTAAGAGCGTTGTGCAAAATTTTTTGCAGGAAGGAATTGACCTTTATATGATCGACTGGGGCTACCCCACTCGCAAAGACAGGTATCTCACAATTGATGATCATGTTAACGGGTATATAGACAACGCTGTCGATTTTATCCTCAAAAAACACAATCTGGACAAGATCAACCTGATGGGAATCTGCATGGGCGGCACCTTTTGTGTCATTTATTCGGCCCTTCATCCTGAAAAGGTTCAAAACCTGGTTTTAACGGTCACCCCGACCCATTTCGATACGAATCAGGGGCTTTTGCATATCTGGATGAGGGATATGGATGTAGATCAGATTGTGGATACCTATGGCAATATCCCCGGAGATATAATGAATTTAGCGTTTTTGCTCCTTAATCCCGCCCGGCTGATGATCGACAAATACGTGGGCTTTTTAGAAAACATGGACAATAAAAAATTCGTGGAAAATTTTGTCCGCATGGAAAAATGGATCTTTGACAGCCCGGATGTGCCGGGGGAAACATTCCGGCAGTTTGTCCGGGATTGTTACCAAAAGAACCTGCTCATCCAGAATAAGATGGAAATTGGTGGACACCGTGTGGATCTCAAGAAAATCACCATGCCCCTTTTGAACTATTACGGCAAATACGACCATCTTGTACCCCCTGAAGCCTGTGAACCCATTATAAGTAAAGTGGGCAGCAAAGATACCGAGAACGTTTGTCTTGATACGGGCCATATCGGTATTTACGTAAGTTCCAAGTGTCAAAAAGAATTTGTACCCAGGATCTCCCAATGGCTAAAGCAAAGGACGGCGGATAAAAAGAAGCTCAAAATAAAAAAGACGTCTCGGAAAAAACGTGTTGTAAAAAAGACGGCGACCCAAACTAAACAGGCATTGAAAACTAAAAAGAATAAATAAGGAATTTTCAATACGTTGAATTTAGGGCTTCGCTCCAATTGGAATGCTGGAATATTAAGAAATTATCAAATCGAGGAGAGAATATGCTGGAAGAATACCCCAAAGAGATCACCTTGCCGGACGGTTTTATTTGTATCCTGAGGCCGATGGCCAGGGACGATCAAGATGCTCTTTACAGGTTTTTCATTTCGCTTCCTGAAGAGGACAGAAGATATTTGAGAAACGATGCGACAAACAGAATTCTCATCGAAAAATGGTGCCGTGATTTAAACCACGATAAAGTTTTGCCGATACTGGCAGAACACGAAAACAGGATACTTGCAAACGCAACCCTTCACAGGGAGACATTTGGGTGGGGTATGCATATCGGCGAAATCAGAATCACCGTTGCCGCAGATTTTCAACAGCGTGGTCTGGGCTCTCTTCTCTTAGAAGAGCTCTCAAAATTGGCTCTTAAGTTCAATCTCGATAAACTCTGCGCAAAGGTTATTGCCTCCCGGACCTATGTGACCAGGGCCTTTGAAAAAAATGGTTTCGTCCGGGAAGCGACTTTGAAAAACTTTGTGAAAATTCTCTATGATAAAAACTATGAAGACATTGCCGTTCTTGTCAAGGATTTAAACCAAACGTCACTATAGGTTATAGATAAAGGAGATTTTATGCGTGAAGTGGTGATAGCGAGCGCTGTTCGCACGGCCGTGGGTTCGTTTGGGGGTACGTTGAAAAATGTAACTGCTGTTGAGTTGGGAAGTATTGTTATAAAGGAGGCCCTCGCCAGAGCCAAGATTCGACCGGGAAAGATTGATGAGGTGATCATGGGTAATGTCCTGCAGGCCGGGTTGGGTCAAAATCCGGCTCGTCAGGCCGCTCAAAGGGCGGGAATAAGCCAATATATCCCTTCGACCACTGTTAACAAGGTTTGCGGGTCGGGTATGAAAACAGTAATCATGGCTGCCCAGGCCATAAAATCCGGGGATGCGGATATCATTGTGGCCGGGGGCATGGAGAACATGAGCGAGGCCCCTTTCGTACTACCCCATAGCAGATGGGGCCATAGAATGGGCCATGACCAGGTTATTGATGTCATGATCCAGGACGGGCTGTGGTGCTCTTTTGGGGATACCCATATGGGTATTACCGCAGAAAACATTGCGGAAAAATTCGGAATTAGCAGGGAAGAACAGGACGAGTTTGCCGCGATAAGCCAGCAAAAGGCGGAGGCGGCTATTAAAAGCGGCCGCTTTAAAGATGAGATCATCCCGGTTCAAATTCCCCAAAGAAGAGGAGATCCAATCATTTTCGATACCGATGAATTTCCCAGATTTGGCACAACTCTAGAAAAATTGAGCAAACTTAAGCCGGCTTTCCGCAAAGACGGAACCATCACCGCGGGGAACAGCTCAGGGATAAACGACGGCGCCGCGGCCCTTATAATTATGAGCGCTGACAAAGCTTTTAAGATGGGGATACGACCAATGGCCAAAATCATAGGGTATGATTACGAGGGGTGCGAACCGGAACTCATGGGTACCGGTCCTATTTATGCGGTGCGAAGCGCCATTAATAAGGTAAGGGAGGAACTGGGCAAGGACATCGACCTTGTGGAACTCAACGAGGCCTTTGCCGCCCAGTCTTTAGCATGCCTGAAAGACTTAAATCTGGACCCGGAAATTGTCAACGTTAACGGCGGCGCCATTGCCCTGGGGCACCCCATCGGCTGCAGCGGCGCCAGGGTATTAACAACCTTACTCTATGAAATGGAAAAGAGGGGTGCCAAAGTGGGTTTAGCCGCTCTTTGCATTGGCGGCGGAATGGGAATTGCCACTATCGTTGAACGGGAATGGTACTTTTAAGGCCTTATTGTAACCCATAGATAATATAAAAACAATTCGACTATTACACCGGATTTCTGGAATAGAAAGGGGGCAATAGCATATGATCCTTTATCAATACCCTAAATCAGAAAATCTAAAAGATGGAAGTCAGATTACGATCAGGCCTCTCAGAAAAGAAGACGAGAAAATTCTGCATGAGTATTTCTTGAGGCTTCCACTAGAGGATCGGATGTGTCTCAAGGACGATGTTACCGATCCCAAAGTTATTGAAAACTGGATCTACAACCTTGATTACGATGTTGTACTTCCGCTTGTTGCCCTGGATGTTGACCATATAGTGGCCAACGGCACCTTGCAATTCGATCCCGTGGGCTGGACCAAACACCAGGGAGAAATCCGCATCACCTGCGATCCGGGGTACAGAAAAAAGGGTCTGGCAACGACTCTCATCGAAAATCTGATGCAGATCGCCGCCGATTTTGGTTTGGAACAACTCACGGCCGAGTTAGCTCCGGCCCTGGATGAAGCTTATTTTCTGTTTGAAAAACTGGGGTTTCAGGAGGCTGCTGTTCTCAAAGATTTTATCAAGGATCTTAAGGAAAATTATCAGGACCTGGTCCTGATGGTCAAGAACATCTCACTAACGGATTGAAAATTGACTATTGACTATTTAAGGAAGTCGCTTCGCTCCATCATTGTGATATTGATGATTCTAAAAAATTGGAAGAATTTCTTAAATATTCAATTATTCTCCTATCCCTTGGATCCCAGACGCAGTCCGCCGTGGATATAAAAAACATCTCCAGCCAGGGCCTCATTGCGATAGATATCTCCAACAAAAGCAGCAACTTCTTCCGGCTCAACCAGACGTCCGATGGGCACCTGTTCTATAATCTTATCCAGGACTTTTTGACTCATTCCTTTTACCATGGGCGTTCCCACATACCCAGGTGCAATGGCCACGCAACGGATCTTGTCTGCCAGGCCGCGCCGGAAAAACTCGGCTGTGATAACTTTTGGCATAACCGACATAGCAGCCTTGCTGGAGGAATAATTGATTTGTCCCGCTGTTCCCAGAGAACCGGTGGAAGATACCAGACAGATCAACCCCTTACAGTTATGATTGATCATGCGTTCAACGCATTCCCGCACGGTTAAAAACACACCGGTCAGGTTGATATCAATAACCGTTTGAAATTGCTCCAGAGACATTTTTCTGTTAACCTTTCCGGTTTCTCTGTCCGTGGACAACATCAGTCCATCCTTAATAATCCCGGCAAAAGGGGCAACCAGATTGATCTTCCCGAATTTTTCAATTGCGGTATCAGCCAGTTTGGCACAATCATCTTCATTGGTAACATTACAGACCACTGAAGTGACTTCACCATTTAAAGCTTTAATTTCAGCCTCGGCCTGCTCCAGAAATTTTTCAGCCACATCCGCGATAACCACCTTGCCGCCGTTTTGCACCCAGTATTTGGCAACTGCCAGACCGATGCCGCCGCCGCCACCGGTAATAACCGCAACTGATTCCTTAATGTTCAGCATATGTTCCCTCTCTTTTATTACCTCTTGTTTTTATCTTTTTTGAAAAACTTACTAAACGTCTCCATTGTTTCCTGAAACTGTTCGCTCTGCTTTTCTATTATTTCCTGAAATCCTTGAACCAATTCCCCCTGTGTCTCAACCTTTTTTTCTTCCAAAAGCATCCGCAGATTATTTATGGTTTCTTCCTGAGCTGCAACTTTTTCTTTGAGTTCCTCATATTTTTTGACCAGAGCCAGGTGCTCGTCTTTTGATACCACACCCATCAGGCGCAGATAATCTTTAAAAGACTTTTGGAAATTTTCTGATGCCTTTTTCCAGGTTTCCATATAGGCTGGAGTGTCTTTCTCTATATGTTCCAGGCCGTAGAATTTTCTGAACATGGCTGTCAGTTCATCAAAACCTTCAAAGCCCTGTTGCATCCATTTTGAAATGTCTTCCATTTGTTTTTGCCCTTTTGCGGCATTGATCAGAAAATTTCCCCAAAATTCCAGAAAATGTTTGTCCATGAAATCTTTCTCCTCACACACCTGATCACAGAGACGGGAATGTGGAATCTGCCGTCATCCATCCCTCCCTGGTCAGGCCATTTCAACCGCTTGCCTGGCTTTGAAGTTGTTTTATAGATTTTATCTGACCGGCAATCTCTTTTTTCAGGTCGGCAACCCGCTTTTTTTGATTGGCAATCTCTTTGTTTTGATCAGCGGCCATCTTCTTCTGATCGGAGATCTCTTTTTTTAGGTCTGTAACAAGCTTTTTCTGATCGACAACCAGCTTCTTTTGTTTAGATATTTCTTTTTTCTGATCAGCAACGATCTTTTTTTGGTAGGCAATCTCTTTTTCCTGATCGGCAACCAGCTTCTTCTGGTCACTAACACTTTGGTTCAGATCATTATATTTATTGATCAATGCCAAATGCTCATGCTTGGGCACTAAACCCATCAGGTTCAGATAATCTTTAAAGAACTTCTGAAAGTCTTCCCTTGTCATTTCCAAGGTTTTTATATAGTCGCAAGTCTCTTTGGACCAAAAATCCATACCGCAAAACTTTCCGAACATCTCTGGAACTTCCTCAAAACCACTTAGCCCTTGCATGATCAATTTTGTCATGTCTTGCATCTGTTTTTGTCCTTTGTCTACATTAATTAATTGATTTTTCCAGAACTCGTAAAAATATCTATTCATAAGATTTTTCTCCTTACAAGCTGTCTTCTAAATCCAGCTGAAAACGTACAGGTCCCCGATAGTTTTGATCGCCAAAACGGGTATGAAGCGCACATGCGGATGTTGGATTGGACCATGAAGTTGCAATAGCCACATGACCCTTCGGAAAAGCGGTGACTTCAACATCGATGTAATCCAGAGGAGCAAGCGCTGCTTCCTTTTCTACCAAATCATCATTTTCCCCGTAACATATCAACCAGCTTATCCTTTTTTCTTGCAATCGTTTGAAATTAAGTTTTCTCCCAAAAAGCTTTACCGGCAGCGTTCCGTCTTTAGTGATCGGGATGCTATAGGAATCAAGACTCATTTCGGTAATTCCCATGGGAATATCATTACGCTCATTGTTCAGCCAGTAATTGATGGCAGCTGCGGTCTTGCTGATTTTCACTTTTTTTGTGTCCTGGCGGCCGAACATCATGAAATCTCTATAAAAGGCGGCAATCGGTGATTCGTCTTCTATGCTTTTAAGTTTATAGATCCAGCTCATCAGTTTGCCGTCTGTTACTTTGTTTCCATTGGGCAAGGTTTTGGTTCCATAAATCAGATCATTAAAGCGCTGGGGCATGTTTTTCAAAAAATTCGCCAGTCCCCTGCTTTTGGTTCCATCTATGGGAGCAACACAGGTGATCAGAGCGTCCGCCAGTCCATCCAGCTCACCGGAAAGGAGATTACAAACAGCAGAAAAACCGCCCTGACAGTAGCCGTTCAACGTCACCGGTTTTCCGTGTCTTTTTTTCACCTTTTCGCAAAATAAGCGGGTATCAAGGGCATCATCCTCACCGGTCATGACCTGAACCGCTTCAGTAGTGTTGATATCCTTGAGGATTCTGATATAGGTGGGAATCCCTTGATTTGCAAAACAATGGGTGTAACTCTTATTTTCATAGGGTAAAAAGGCCAGAATATTGGATCCTAGAACATAGGGAGGAAGAATTATGACCGGTTTGCCGTTTTTATTGACCTTAACCTTTTTGTCCGTTGGAAGGATCTGATAAAGAATAAACCGGTCTGTTTCAGCAACCTTATTGTTGTCACCCCGTTCAAAATGGAACCCATATTCCGGTTCAATATCCTGGATGGCCTGTGGATACCTGTTGGCCATCACGTCCATCATTTTCGCCTGCCTTGCCAAAAAGGCTTCTATATCTTCACCATCCGAACAAAAAAGGGTGTTGAATATAGCGGCAATCGCGCTTTCCATTTCCATCTTTCCTGAAATATTTATCGCTTTCATGCTGCCGCTAATACCTCTGCTAATAAGGTCAAGATTAAACGCCAAAAGATCCATATAGGATTGAACAGTCTCCAGGGGCGAAGTACTCCAAAGTTTGTATTTTTCCACATCATTGAAATAGCTTATAGCAATCAAATAGGGGAGCACAAAATCATTGGCGTACTTGGACAAAGCGGTCAGGTAATTTTGTGAGGCATGGACCAGGTGATAGAATGCAGAAACATTTTTACTAAATTTAGTATCAAGAAAACTGGTCTCATCCGCGCTGCTCTTCATCTTAACCATTTTATCCGTTCACCTCCTAACCCAGGAAATTGCGTGACTCACAGCCCTAACCCGGATTTCCTGCGGGCTAAAGCCATGAGCCACGGGCGGTGTTTGTCTTTACTTTCCAAAACCAGTAAAAAGATCTTCTACATTTTTGTAATTTTGGTCCACTGCCTTTTTAAAATCGTCACAGCCTTTCTTATAGGCCTGCATCCACTCATTTATGGCCTTTTTCTGCCCCTCAGGCACCCATGTGGCCTGATCTAAAAGAGAGTTTGCCATTTTTTCGTTCTGTTTCCGCAACGTCTCCATGGCACTGTAACTGTTGTCAAAGGCAGTTTTGTTGAATTGAACCATCTGATTAAAAATTTGAAATTGTTCCATTACGTTATCTCCTTTCCTTATTTTTTAGTTTTTTGGGCCTTATCGAATGTGCTAAAAAAATCTTCCACTCTTTTAAAGTTTTCATCCACGCCCTTTTTGAAATCCTCACGCCCTTTTTTGTAGGCCTTCAACCAATCATTGATCGCCTTTCTTCCTTCTTCAGGCATCCATGTTGCCTGATCCAGGATCGTGCTGGCCATACTTTCGGCCTGCTCCTGAAGCAAAACCATTGCATTGAAGGTGTTGTCAAACGTTGTTTTCTGAAAATCGATCATTTGCTTTGCAATCTTTGATGAATCCATGTTAATAATTCCTCCTGTTAAAATTTTTTTTTGGCTTCTTACGCCGTTGATGTCTATATAATAATCTTCTATTTTTATTTGTCAAGAAAAAAATGTTGCATCGCAACAAATTTTCTGCTCAATTTAGATTTATTTAAGCATAAGCAAATAACTATCTTAAATTAATTTTAATATTGACATATATATTAAAATTAAAATATAAAATAATATTTGGAAACCAGTTCTTATGTTGCAATACAGCACAAGTTGGTACCTAAGTTATAAATTTTGTGCTTTTTATGGCAAAAATTTTTAATCAGTATAATTTCTTTATTGTGAATAATTGAATATTTTCGATTGAAGATTGAATATTTAAGGGATTCTTCCAGTTCTTATAATTTTCAATATCAAAATGATAGAGCGAAGCGACTTCCTTAAATAGTCAATTGTCAATATTCAATCCCTTTTTGTTCCGGCTTGTCCGGGTTGGGTTTGTGAAATTTATTTTCAGAAAAAGGAAAAACGGATGTCTGATAAAGTAAAACTAAAAAAATATGCCAACAGACGACTGTACGACATGGAAAAAAGCGCATATGTTACGCTCAATCAGGTGGCGGATCTAATCAGACAGGGCCGTCAGGTAGAAGTCATTGATGCAAAAACCAAAGAGGACGTAACCGCCTCTATTCTCAGCCAAATTATTCTGGAAGAAGCAAAAAACAAAAACATTCTTTTGCCGGTACCGGTTCTTCACCTGATCATTCAATACGGTGATAATGTACTGGGAGAATTTTTCGAGAAATACCTTCAACAAATGATTCAGACATACCTTGCCCATAAGCATGCTGTTGACGATCAGTTCAAAAAATGGCTCGAATTGGGGATGGATTTTTCAAAAACAACCCAAAAAACCATGGCCGGTATTACCCCTTTCAAATCCTTTTTCGATCAGTTTTCTTCTTTATCAGGCAAACAGGAGCAAAAGAAATAGCTGCACTATCAAGTTACACATGACACATCATGGAGGCTGTCAATGTCGAGCATAAAAGAGTTAACAAAACTCATGCAGGAACTTGACGATCAGCTTGCGGTCTGCATGCGGTGTGGCATGTGCCAGGCGGTTTGTCCGCTTTTTGCGGAAACCGCTCTTGAATCGGATGTAGCCCGAGGAAAATTGGCATTATTAGACGGGCTTGTGCAGCAACTGTTTAAAGATCCTAAGGGTGTGTACGAACGTCTTAACAAGTGCCTTCTGTGCGGATCATGTGCCGCAAATTGCCCCAGCGGCGTGAGCGTTATGGAAATTTTCATTAAAGCGCGTGCGATTCTCACCGGCTTCATGGGTCTTCCTCCGGTAAAAAAGGTAATTTTGAGGGGGGTGCTGTCCCAACCCGAGATCTTCGACAGCATGGTAGAGTGGGGTTCTAAATTTCAGAAAATTTTTACGCGACCGGCAAGCGAGCGCATCGGAACATCCTGCGCCCGGTTGGTTTCACCATTGCTTGGAAACCGTCATTTCAAACGACTTGCTCCGGTACCGTTTCACCGCATGATTCCATATTTAAATACAGACCCGGGCCGTTCCGGCATCAAAGTAGCCCTTTATGTGGGGTGCCTTATTGATAAAATCTTTCCTGACATCGCCCGAGATGTTATCGATGTTTTAAATCATCATGGTGTGGGAATTTTTATGCCTGAGGGACAGGGCTGCTGTGGAATCCCGGCAATCTCTTCAGGAGACACCAAGACCTTCAACAGTCTTGTGCGTCATAACCTTGAAATATTTGATGCCGAAAAATTTGATTTTCTGGTTACCTCTTGTGCCACCTGCACGTCGACGATTAAGGAAATATGGCCGATGATGGCGGATAAAGATTCCGGATATGTTAAGAGCAGGGTCGATATAATTGCTCAAAAAACCATGGATATCAATCAGTTTTTGGTATCAAAGGTTGGGCTGGAAAATGTCACAGTTGTTGATTGTACCGATTCCGTTACCATAACCTATCATGACCCTTGCCACCTTAAAAAATCGTTAGGAGTATTTGCCGAACCCAGATCTCTCATCAAAGCCAACCCGAAATACCGGCTTAAAGAAATGCCTGAATCGGACTGGTGTTGCGGCCTTGGGGGAAGTTTTAATCTCCAATACTATGAACTTTCGGCGAAGATCGGAAAATTAAAACTGGAAAACATCAAGGCATCCGGATGCCAAGTTGTCGCAACCGGATGTCCGGCCTGTATGCTTCAGCTCTTTGATATGCTGTCAAAGTCCGGTGACAATATAGG